>NZ_VWWH01000056.1:0-48810 GCF_011753045.1 Burkholderia sp. Ap-955 | reverse complement strand
GCTGGTGGACCTGCGTGCAAAGAACATCACGGGCAAGGCAGCGGAAGCGGCACTGGGCGCGGCGCACATCACGGTGAACAAGAACGCGATCCCGAACGATCCGGAAAAGCCGTTCGTGACGAGCGGCATTCGTCTCGGCTCCCCGGCGATGACGACCCGCGGTTTCGGCGTGAAGGAAGCGGAGATCGTCGGCAACCTGATCGCCGATGTGCTGGAAGCGCCGGAAGATGCGGCCACGCTCGAGCGCGTGCGCGGGCAGGTTGCCGAACTGACGAAGCGTTTCCCCGTCTACGGCTGATGCCCGCAAGATTCAACCGCTGCAACGCGGTTGAATCTCGTCGTTGCGCGTGGACATGAAAAAACCGACTCGCGGCATTGCGCCAGCGAGTCGGTTTTTTTTAACCTGCTTCGAAGCCGCTTCAGACAGTCGGATCGACGTTCGCCTCGAGTTCGCGGATGCGGTCGAGATTGCGCGTGTCCTTCAGCACCGGTGGACCCGCGAACGTGTTTCGCACGCCGAAGCCGTACCAGATCACCATCAGCGCCACCACGAAGCCGACGAGTACGTACAGCACCTTCTCGTTCGGCGGCTGGATGCCGACATACGCGAGCACGCAGGCGCCGACCAGCGCGAGCAGCGCACACGGCTTCGACCAGATCCCCAGCTGAAACGGGCCCTTGTCGGTCCACGAGCGGCCTTCGGCCAGCATCCCGGCGCCGATCGGCATCGCATACGAGATGAACAGGAACACCGCGCTGCCGGCGCTCAGCACCGAGAATGCGTCTCCGTACAGCGTGATGACGATCGCGAGCACCGCACACGTCCAGATCGCGGGGCCGGGCGTCCGGTGCGTCGGGCTCACGCTGCGCAGCAGCTTCGACGCCGGCAGCCCGCCGTCGCGTGCGAATGCATACACCATCCGCGACGTCGACATGATCGCCGCGAGCCCGCACACGTAGTTGATGAAGAACATCGCGAGCTCGAGGGTGACGCGCAGCGTCTTCGGAATCGGCGCGAGAATCGCCTCGAAAAAGCCGGTGCCCTGCTTCATGCTGGCGGTCAGGTCGGGCATCACCAGCACGAACGCGCACACCATCACGTAGCCGAACACCGCGGACCAGAACACCGACCCGATGATGCCGCGCGGCACGTTCGTGGCCGCATCGTGCGTCTCTTCCGACGTGTGCGCGGAAGCGTCGAAGCCGGTGATCGTGTAGGTCACGAGCAACAGGCCGGACAGGAACGCGAGCGGTGTGGCCTGCTTTGGCCATGCGCCGCCATCGACGCCGGTGAAATTGGTGAAGGTCACCAGCCGGTGCGCGTCGAACGCGACCGGCGAGTAGACGAGCAGCGACACCACGAGCGCGATCGTCACCACGAAGATGAGGTAGCCCGACAGGTCGGTGATCTTGCTCGCGATCCTGATGCCGCGCGCATTCAGGATCGCCTGCGAGATCGTGATGAACGCGATGAATGCCGTCTGATGCCACCAGGTCAGGCTGTCCGGGCTGACGCCGAACATCGGCGCGATCAGCGTCTTGAAGAACGGATCGTAGGTGCCGAAGTTGATCGCGGCGATCACGAAGATCAGGCCGATCAGGTTGAGCCACGCCGTCATCCACCCCCATTTCTTCCCGCCGAGGATCGCGCCCCAGTGATAGAGGCCGCCGGCCGTCGGAAACGCGGACGCGATCTGCGACATCGACACCGCGACGATCAGCGCGAACAGCGAGCCCAACGGCCAGCCGAGACCGATCGACGCGCCGCCGGTCGCGGAAAACGCGAGCTGGAACGCGGTAATGCCGCCCGACAGGATGCAGATCACGGAAAACGAAACCGCGAAGTTCGAGAAACCGCTCATACGTCTCGACAGTTCCTGCGCATAGCCCATCTTGTGCAGCAGGCTTACATCACTGTCGGTGCCTGAATCAGGCTGGAGTTTTGCATCCATGGTCGCTCCGTCACGAATGTCCTGCGTGGCAGGACCGTCATCGCCGCCAGGGCCAAGGAACCTGGCCCGCTCCTGGGATTCGTCGGCGGCTCGCGATGCCGTGTCGAGCGGCCATCGCTTTCCAGTCCGATGCGTGAACGGTATGAAATCAAATTTCCCGGCTCTATCAGATTTCGGCAATGTAGTGAAAATCCGGACGGATGCACCGGAACAGGGCTTGTCGGCCCGTTTCGCCGCCGGGAGGACCGGGAGCGTGACGGAGGCTCGGCCGGTGGCGAGGGGCGATCGACGGGGCGCCGGGGCGCCGCCTCGCAGGCGGCCCCGGACGCACGCCGGAGCCCGCGATGGCCTATTCCGTTTGCGGCTTGTCGTGTCGCGGTCCGAAGCGCGCGCGATAGTCGCGCGGGGATACGCCGACCTGCTTCGCGAACGCGCGCTGCAGCGCGTCGACGCTGCCGAATCCCGACCGCTCGGCGATGCGTTCGAGCGGCCAGTCGGCCCGCTCCAGCAGCGCCTTCGCGCGCTCGACGCGTGCTGCCAGCACGAACTGCGCCGGCGATCGTCCGGTCTCCTTGAGGAAATTACGCGCAAACGTGCGCTCGCTCATGTGCATCCGCGCGGCCAGCGCGGCGACGCCGAGATCGCCGGCCGGATCGTCGGCGATCTCGGCGAGCAGGGCGCGCATGCGCGGCGTTGCGTTGGCCAGCGAGCCGAGCCCGACGCTGAACTGCGCCTGTCCGCCGGGACGGTGCATGAACAGCACGAGTTCGCGTGCGACCGCGAGCGCGGTCGGCGCACCGCAATCTGCTTCGACGAGTGCAAGACACAGATCGATGCCGGCCGTCACGCCGGCCGACGTATGGAACGGCGGATCGCTGACGTAGATCGCGTCCGGTTCGATCCGCGCGTCGGGACGGAGCGCCTGCAGCATCGCGCACTGGTTCCAGTGCGTGGTCGCGCGCTTGCCGTCCAGCCATCCGCCCGCCGCCAGCACGAACGCGCCCGTGCAGATGCTCGCGATGCGCCGCGTGCCAGCGATACGCGTGCGCAGCCACGGCAGCACGCCGGCTTCCGACGCGGCGTGGCGCAGCGCTGCTTCATCGCCGCCGGCGACGATGATCGTGTCGATCCGCTCGGGCAGCGCCGCGAGCGCGGCCGTGCCGGCGAGGCGCAGGCCCGCGTGCGTGACGATGTCGCCGCCGTGTTGCGACGCGAGTGTGAGCCGGTACGGCACGGCATGGTCGGGACGGTGACGGTTCGCGACCGCGAACACTTCCATCGGGCCCGTGATGTCGAGCGACTGGACGCCTTCGAAGCCGACGACGACGATGTCGCGTGCCGAACAGGTTGACTGGGACATGGCGGAAAGTGCGGTGGAGTTGTCCTTGTGACCGCGAGCATGATCCTTGTAATTTTCCGGACATGCAATCGACGGATGCGGGTGAACGATGCGGGGACGGAAGACAGGCAGGGCAGTGCTGCTCGTGTGCGCGATGCTGGGCGCGTGTGCAGCGGGGTGGCATGTGCCGGTGAAGGCGGAGGACACCCTGCCGGTCACACAAGCGCTGACGATCGGCGCGCCGAAGGCGGGCCGCACGCGGCCGCTCGTGGCGATCGTCGCGGACAACGCCGGAACGGAGACGACCGATTTCATCGTGCCCTACGCGATGCTGAAGACGTCCGGGGCGGTCGATGTCGTCGCCGTATCGGCCGACGAAGGCGAGGTCGAGCTGATGCCCGCGCTGCGCATGCTGGCCGATACGACGTTCGACCGGTTCGATGCCGCGACGCCTGCGGGGGCCGACGTGGTGATCGTGCCCGCGCTGCATCGCGCGGACAGCCCGGCGGTGCTGGCATGGTTGCGCAAGCAGGCCGCCGCCGGCGCGACGATGGTGGCGATCTGCGATGGCGCGGAAGTGCTCGCGAACGCCGGCCTGCTGCGGCATCGCACGGCGACGTCCCACTGGTATTCGCGCGACGGCCTGCGTCGCCGCTTTGCCGATACGACGTGGGTCGACGATCGCCGCTATGTGATGGACGGCAACGTCATGACGACGACCGGCGTGTCGGCGTCGATGCCCGCTTCGCTGGCGTTGGTGAATGCGCTGGCCGGGCCGGCAGCGGCGCGCGAGACGGCGCGGCGCGTCGGCGCGCACGCATGGAGCGACGTTCACGACGGAAGCCGGTTCGCGTTGACGGCGCGCGCGGTGGCGGTTGCGTTGACGAACCGCGTCGCGTTCTGGCGGCACGAGACGTTCGATCTTCCGGTCGAAACCGGGTTCGACGAGCTTCCGGTTGCGTTGACCGCCGACGCGTGGGCGCGGACCTGGCGCAGTGACGTCGTCGCGACGGCAGACGCGCGCGTGATCGAGTCGAGGCACGGGCTGCGGTTGCTGGCGCAACCGGCGAACGTTCGGCACGCGCGTGTGACGATGCCGGCTGACCGGCGTGGGGAAGCGGTGCTGCCCGGTGTGCTCGGCGACATCGCGGCACGCTACGGCGATGCGACGTCAGGCTGGGTCGCGCTGCAGCTGGAGTATCCGAGGTAGCAACCGTCGTGCGCGGCATGCAGGCATTGCGTGCCGCGCTTGTGACGGAGTTCTCCGGCGCCGGGCAGCGGGATGTCGAGGCATGGCAGTTTCATGTCGATCTCCTCGCGAACGGTGTGCCGCTCATGCGCTGGCGGGGCGACGTTCCTGATCGATCAGACAGAGGCCGGGGCTTCGGCCGTCCGCCGGGCGGACAGCCGACTCCACAGCATGCCGGAGCGATTGCCGCTACGGCAGTACGCGAGCACCGGCTTCTGCAGCGTGTCGACCAGTGCACCGAAGGCATCGATTTCCGCATCGCCGATGCCGTCGCGCTCGACCGGCAGGTAGCGCGCTTCGAGGCCCAGTTCGCGGGCCGCCGCGGCGATTTCGTCGAACGCCGGATGGGCGTCGCCTTCGCCGTCCGGCCGGTTGCAGATGACCGAGCGGAAGCCGGCATTGCGGATCGCCTTCAGGTCGGCCGGCGTGATCTGCCGCGACGCGGAGAACCCGTTCGCCGCCGTCGCACGACACTGTTCGATCGCGTGGCGGAAACAGGCGATCGCGAAGTCGACATCCTGCTCCGTCGTAAAGCGGCCGAAGCTCACGCGCACGGTGCGGCCTGCCGTTTCCGCATCGAGGCCGATCGCGGTCAGCACGTGGGACGGTGCGCCGCTGGTCGAGTTGCATGCGGACGTCGACGACACCGCGAGCGCTTCACCGAGCATGAAGGGGAAGAAGCCCGGCGTATTCACCGTCAGGCTCAGCGTGTGCGGGATGCGGCGCGCGGCGGCCGCGTTCTGCGTGACATCGCCGAGTGCGACCAGTGCGTCCGTCAGGCGCGCGCCGAGCGCCGCGATCCGTGCGGCTTCGCCGTCGAGCTTTTCAGCGGCCAGTTCGCAGGCAACACCCATGCCGACGATCTGATGGGTCGCGAGCGTGCCCGAACGCAAGCCGCGCTCATGCCCGCCGCCATGAATCTGCGGGGCGATCCGGTCTGCGATGTCGCGGCGCACGAACAGCGCGCCGATCCCCTTCGGGCCGTACACCTTGTGCGCGGACATCGACAGCATGTCGATGCCGAGCGCGCGCACGTCGATCGGCGTCTTGCCGAGCGCCTGCGCGGCGTCGACGTGGAGCAGCGCGCCCGCGGCATGCACGATGCGGGAGATTGCGCCAATATCGGTCAGCGTGCCGAGCTCGTTGTTCACGAGCATCAGCGACACGAGGCCCGTATCGGGGCCGATGGCGGCAGCGACCGCGTCGGCGGTGATCTCGCCGTCGCGCGTGGGCGTCAGGAACGTGACCGACGCGCCGTGCTTCGCCAGGTTCGCCATCGTGTCGAGAATGGCCTTGTGCTCGATGCGGCTCGTGATCAGGTGGCGCTTGCCGGTCGCGTTTTCCGCATAGCCCTTCAGCGCGAGGTTGTTCGATTCGGTGGCACCCGACGTCCAGACGATCTCGTCGGCGTCCGCGCCGATCAGCGCGGCGACTTGCGCGCGGGCTTGCTCGACCTTGTCTTTCGCGCGCCGGCCGGCGGCATGCGAACTCGATGCGGGGTTGCCGAAGATGCCGTCGAAGCCGAGGCAGGCCGTCATCGCTTCGATCACGCGCGGATCGGCGGGCGTCGTGGCAGCGTAGTCGAGGTAGTGCAGCGTGGTGGTGTCGCTCATGTCCTTCTCATGCTCGTTTCTTTCGGAATGGAAGAAATGATACGGGGGACAGAAGGGAAAAAGGATCCAAAGTTGGCTGGCGATTCAGCTTGATATGGAATAACGTTTTATCGGAATGCGGATTGGAGGAATTTATTTTTATCGGGGCAGGCGGGTGCGATTTGCGTGTCCACGGCCCATTTTGCGAGGGATTGTCGAGATGCAGTATGAACTGACGACGTTGTCGTGTTTGCTGCTGGAGCAGGATGCCGTTTCGGCTGGGGCGCACCGATGGGTAACGGATCCGGGGGCCGCGGGGCGTCTCCTCGGCGCATGGCGTTCAGAAATCGGCGAATTGGGGCAGATCGTCGTGCTGCGAGGCTTCGACGAAATCGACGAACTGCAGCAGGAGCGCCGTCGTGCGTTGATGAGCGGCGGGCCGTTCAATATCGGCGGTGCCCATGTGGGGCTCAGCATGGAAACCTACGAACTGTTTCCGTTCCTGCCCGAGATCGAGCCGTCGACACTCGGCAGGTTCTACGAATTCCGCCGCTATTGGCTCAAACCGGCCGGGATCGCGCCGACGATCGCCGCGTGGGAACAGGCCGTCGGCCCGGCCGAAGCCTATACGTCTCATCTCGTCGCCAACATGTACGCGATCGACGGCCCGCCTCGCATCGCCCATATCTGGGGGTTCTCGAGCCTGGAGGAGCGCATGGCATTGCGCGCGCGCCACTATGCCGAAGGGCTCTGGCCGCCGAAGGGCGGACCGCAGCAGATCGAGCGGGCTACGTCGACGATTTGCCTGCCGGAAGCGTGGTCTCCGCTGGGTTGAATGCCCGGTGAAGCGTCGCGGCAATCGCGCTGCCCCGCACGATGCGAAGGCAGCTGCCGTATCGATTGCCGGCAGCGGCTGGCGTGCCGCGCATCGCAGCGGAGCTGCGGCAAGCCAGCCACTGCCGGGGCGTTCTCGAATGGCGGTACGCCGTGTTCATGCGGCGAAATGCCGACGCCGCCCTGTCTATGAGGGATTCCCCCGTAACACGCGAATGAGCGCCGCTTCAACGCCGCTTTCGTTCGCTCCGCGCTGCTCCGTCGATGCTTCCCGCCCACCGCCCGCGATTATTTGCGTTTCGCGAATGGCGCGTTCGCCGGTTGTTCCATACCCGTTTGGCGGCCGTGCCCCTATCGTGGTGACGTCGGCTGATTGAACCCAACGCGTCGCACCCGAACGCCGGCCGGCACTTCCTCGCGATTCGCGTCGCACACAAAAGACATCGGACCTGGTTCATGCGCAGGCGCTGCGGCGCGCGCAGGCGAACCTGTGTCCACGGAGACGGACATGAAAGCAAACGAGTGGGATACCTCATACGAGTGGAAGGCGGTCACGCTGCTGGCGCTCGGCTTCGGGCTGGTCGGCCTCGATCGCTGGCTGATCGCGCCGCTGTTCCCTTCGATCATGAAGGACCTCAACCTGAACGCGCAGGACGTCGGCAACTGCATCGGCGTGCTCGGCCTGTCGTGGGGCATCTTCGCGGCGCTGATGGGCGGCATCTCCGACAAGATCGGCCGCCGCAAGGTGCTGATTCCGGCCATCGTCGCGTTCTCGCTGCTGTCTTGCTTCTCGGGGCTCGCGGGCGGCCTGCTCGGGCTGATGGCGATTCGCGGCCTGATGGGCGTCGCGGAGGGCTCGTTCTGCCCGACGAGCTTTGCCGCGACGGCCGACGCGTCGCATCCGCGGCGGCGCGGGCTGAACCTCGGCCTGCAGCAAAGCGGCTTCGCGCTGTTCGGGCTCGCGCTGTCGCCGATCATCGCGACGCAGCTGCTCGGCTTCGTGTCGTGGCGCTGGGTCTTTGCGCTCGTAGCCGTACCCGGCCTGATCCTCGGCGCGATCATGTTCTTCGTGATCCGCGAGCCGAAGGTCACGAAGGCCGTCGCGTCGGAGCATGCGCCGGCGTCGCTCGGCCATGTGCTCAAGAGCCGCAACATCCTCGTGGCGATGGCCGCGCTGTGCTGCGCGATGACGGGCGTATTCGTGCTCGGCGCGCTGCTGCCGCTGTACCTGACCGACTACCTGGCGCTCGGCACGCAGAAGATGGGCCTCGTCGTGTCGGCGATCGGCTTCGGCGGTTTTCTCGGGCAGTTCGGGTTGCCGGGCCTGTCCGACCTGGTCGGCCGCCGCCTCGCGAGCATCGTCGGCTTCGCGGGGACGGCCGTGATGCTCTATATCTTCCGCGGCCTCGGCCCGCAGCCGCTCGCGCTGTTCGGGGTGCTGTTCATCGCGTCATTCTTCACGCTCGGGCTGGTGTCGCTGCTGTCCGGCCCGGTGGCGACCGAGGCCGCGCCCATCGGGCTCGTGTCGACGTCGATCGGCGTGGTGGTCGGTGTCGGCGAGATCTTCGGCGGCGGCATCGCGCCGGCGATGGGCGGCTACGTTGCTGCACACTTTGGCATCCAGAACATTCTGTGGCTGCCGATGTGCGCGGTCATGCTGGGCATCGTGGTCAGCCTGCTGCTGAAGGAAACCGCGCCGGCCGTGCTGCAGCGTCGCTTGGCGGTGCAACCGGAGCTGGCGGCCGGCGAGCAATCGCGGTAAGGCCCGTGCGGGCACGGCGGCGCATGCGGGGGCGGGTGTCATCGGCGATTGACATCGATTGGGTGACAGAGTGACGCTTCCAGCATGACCCAGCCCGTTATCCGCACGGGTAGACTGCCGGTTTCGCTGTCGAAAAAGGGCGCGGTATGGACCGGTTCCTGAGCATCGAGGCATTTGTCCGGGTGGCGGAGGCCAGCAGCTTCGCCGAGGCGGCGCGGCAGCTCGGCGTGACCAGCTCGGTCGTGACGAACCGCATCCAGCAGCTCGAGAAGTTCGTCAACGCGCCGCTGTTCCATCGCAGCACGCGCCACGTGCGCCTGTCCGAAGTGGGCGAGGCGTTCTATCGCGAGTGCGCGGAGGTGGTGGGGCGCGTCAACGAGCTGACCGACCAGATGCGCGAGCTTCGCGCGACCCCGACCGGGCGGCTGCGCATCCAGATGCTGCCCGGTTTCGCGCTCGATCACTTCGGCGCGCCGCTGATGGAATTCAACCGGCGCTACCCGGGCATCCAGCTCGACGTCATCGTCAATGACCGTGTCGTGGACCCTGTCGAAGAAGGGTTCGACATCGCGTTCCAGATTTTTCCGCCGATCTCCGAGTCGCTGATCGAACGGCGGCTGTTCACCGTCAGGCGCCTCTTCTGCGCGTCGCCAGCGTACCTCGACACGCATGGTGCGCCACAACATCCGCGCGACCTGCTGCAGCACACCACCGCGCTCTATTCGGGCTATCCGTCGCGCAACCGCTGGACGATGACGCGCGGCGACGAAGTCGTCGAAATGGAGCTGCCCGGCATGATCCGCTCGAACTCCGTGCACCTGCTGCGCGAGTACGCGCTGTCAGGCGGCGGTGTCGTGTGCCTGCCCACGCTCGTCGCGAGCAAGGCGCTCGTCGCCGGCCGGCTGGTTCCGATCCTCACCGACTTCCAACTCGCGCCGCTGAGCTTTGCCGCGGTTTATCCCGCAACGCAGCGACAGGCGTTGAAGGTGAAGGCGCTCGTCGAATTTCTCGCGGAAACCATCGGCGACGAATCGCCGTGGGATCGTCCCCTTCTGGAGCGCGGCTGGGTGCGTTGAACCGCGCGGATTATTCGCGAAACGCAAATGCCGTAGTCGCCGTCCCGTGCCTTGTTGCGGTGGGTCCTTGCCCCTAGAGTGGAATCCAACAAGCGGTTCAACTCAGGAGACAGAAATGACCGACACGGCATTCCACACCGTCTTTGGCTCGCTCGACCATTACCGGAAAGGCGAGATCGAAATCACGAGCGGCAGCGCTCAACACTACGCGTTCTCGAATGTCTTCGAGGTCGCATCGAAGTCGGCCCCTTACGAAAAGGTCGTCGCCGGCAAGAACCTCGAATACGTGATCGAAGTGCTGCGGACCGACGGCCAGTCGCCGTGGTTCGCCTGCGCGCACGACGAATTCGTGATCCAGATGGATGGCGAAGTCCGGATCGAATTCATCAAGCTCGATACGCCGCCGCAATCGGGGCACGGCACCGTGAACGCCGGCACGCAACCGGCCGGCCGCAAGATGGGCTACGTGGTATTGCGCCAGGGCCATCAGGCGCTGCTGCCGGCCGGCTGTGCATACCGCTTCACCGCCAGCCGGCCGGGCGTCGCACTCGTGCAGACCGTCCTGGGCGAGCTGTCCGTGGAGAAGTGGGCCGACATCTGCCTGCACTGATTCGTCCAACCTCATTCGACACTTCCAGGAGACACGTTATGGCCACCCTCGACACTTTCGACACTTCCGCGGGCTTTGCCGCCGATCTGGTGCGATCGACCGAAGCCGATGCCGTCACCGGCTACCGCCGCTTCCAGCTCGGCGCATTCGAATTCCAGCGCGACGAGTATTTCGTGAAGATCAGCTGGCCCGCGAAAGGCCAGACCCGCACGCACGCGATGCCGGCGGACGCGTTCCTGCGCGCGATGATGCGCGACGTGGCATGGGGCTTCTTCTACGGCTGGGTGAACTTCGACCACGTGTTCGGCACGCGCAATCACTACGGCAAGGTGGACATGTATGCGGGCACCTTCAACGGCATCCTGAAGGACGCCGGCGTGGACTACACCGAGACCTTCGAAACGCCCACGATCATGGCGACCTTCAAGGCGATGCTGCACGACTGGACGAACGAAGGCTTCGATCCGTTCGCGGCGCCAGAGGAAACCGGCACCGCGTTCGGACGCAAGCACGGCGAGAACGGCTCGGCGATCGAGCGCACGCGGATCGCGACGCGCCGCATGCCGGGCCTCGAAGGCGATTCGCCGCTGCGCGACGACCTGCCGGTCAACCGCGCGTTCCTCGACGTCGCGCAGGATGAACCGGAAGTGCATGTCGAGCCGGGCTTCGAAGGCGAGCTGCACGCGTTCAACCTGTTCAAGTACCTGTCGCGTTCGGACGTGACGTGGAATCCGTCGGTCACGTCGGTGTGCGGGCGCAGCCTGTTCTGCCCGACCACCGAGGAATTCATCCTGCCGGTGTTTCATGGCAACGACCGTGTCGAATGGTTCCTGCAACTGTCCGACGAAATCGTGTGGGACATCGGCGACAAGAACACCGGCGCGCCGCGCGCCCGCGTGACGATGCGCGCCGGCGACATCTGCGCGATGCCCGCCGACATCCGGCATCAGGGCTATTCCACGAAGCGGTCGATGCTGCTGGTCTGGGAAAACGCGACACCGAACCTGCCGCAACGCTACGAGAGCGGCGAGCTCGCGCCGTATCCGATCGCGTTCTGAGCGGCGCGTCAGTTTCCGCTTGCGCTTCACGCCATACACCGAGGACGATTCATGCAAACCCAACTCTTCATCGGCGGGCGCTTCGTTGACGCCGTCGACCGCGGCACGATCGACGTGCTGAACCCGCACGACGGCTCCGTCATCACGAAGATCGCGGCCGCCACCGCGGCGGACGTCGATCTGGCCGTCGAAGCCGCGACGCGCGCGTTCCCCAAATGGTCGGCGTTGCCGGCCGCCGAACGCGGTCGGTTGCTGCTGCGCCTGGCCGACGCGATCGAGGCCAATGCGGAGGAGCTGGCGCAGCTCGAATCGCTGGACACCGGCCACCCGATCCGCGATTCGCGCGCGCTCGACGTGCCGCGCACGGCTGCGTGCTTCCGCTACTTCGGCGGCATGGCCGACAAGCTGCAAGGCTCGGTGATCCCTGTCGAAACCGGCTTCCTGAACTACGTGCAGCGCGCGCCGATCGGTGTCGTCGGCCAGATCGTGCCGTGGAATTTTCCGCTGATGTTCACGAGCTGGAAGATGGGCCCGGCGCTCGCGGCCGGCAACACGGTGGTGCTCAAGCCGTCGGAAATCACGCCGCTGTCGACGCTGCGCATCGTCGAGCTGATGGCCGAGGTCGGGTTTCCGGCCGGCGTCGTCAACATCGTCCCCGGCTACGGGCACACGGCCGGCCAGCGGCTCGCCGACCATCCGGGCGTCGGCAAGATCGCGTTCACCGGCTCGACGGCCACCGGCCGCCGGATCGTCGAAGCGTCGCAGGGCAACCTGAAGCGCGTGCAGCTCGAGCTGGGCGGCAAGGGCGCCAACATCGTGTTCGACGATGCCGATCTCGACGCGGCCATCAACGGCGCCGCGTGGGCGATCTTCCACAACCAGGGGCAGGCGTGCATCGCCGGCTCGCGTCTCGTGCTGCACGAACGCATCGCGGATGCGTTCCTCGAGCGCTTCGTGGCGCTCGCGTCGTCGATCCGGATCGGCAACCCGCTCGATGCGAACACCGAGATGGGGCCGCTCACCTCGAAGCAACACCTCGATCGCGTGCTGTCGTTCGTCGATGTCGCGCGCGAGCAGGGCGGCCGTGTGCTCACCGGCGGCAGCGCGCCGCAGGACCCGGCGCTCGCCAACGGCTACTACGTGTGCCCGACGGTCGTCGAGGCCAAGCGCGCGACCGACCGCGTCGCGCAGGAGGAAGTGTTCGGCCCGTTCGTCACGGTGCTGCGCTTCGGCAGCGACGACGAAGCGCTGGCCATTGCGAACGCAACCGAATACGGGCTGGGCAGCGGCCTGTGGACGAAGGATCTTTCCCGCGCACACAAGATGGCGTCGCAGATCAACGCAGGCATGTGCTGGATCAACTGCTACAAGCGCGTCAATCCGGGCAGCCCGTTCGGCGGCGTGGGCCAGTCGGGCTACGGCCGCGAGATGGGCTTCGAGGCGATGCACGACTACACCGAGGCGCGGTCGGTGTGGGTCAACGTCGACGGCAACGTGCCGCCGCACTTCAAGCGCTGAGGTTCGCCATGGATCGCTTCGTCTATCAGGGCACCCCGTCCCGCGTGGTATTCGAATGGGGCGCGCTCGCCAGGCTGCCGGACGAGCTGTCGACGCTCGGCGCCCGCCGCGCGCTGATCCTGTCCACGCCCGAACAGCGGTCGCTCGCCGAGCGCGTGGAGGCGATCCTGGGCGAGCGTGCGGCCGGCATCTGCGCGCAGGCGGTCATGCACGTGCCGATCGAGGTCGCGCACGCGGCGCGCGAGATGGCCGGCGAGCTGGAAGCGGACTGCTGCGTCGCGATCGGTGGCGGGTCGACGATCGGGCTGGGCAAGGCGATCGCGCTCGAATCGGTGCTGCCGATCCTGGCGGTACCGACGACTTACGCGGGCTCGGAGATGACGCCGATCTTCGGGCTCACGGAAGGCCGGCTGAAGCGCACCGGGCGCGACGCGCGCGTGCTGCCGCGGACGGTGCTCTACGACCCGTCGCTGACGTTGTCGCTGCCGCCGGACATTTCCGCGGCATCGGGCATCAATGCGATGGCGCATGCCGTCGAGGCGCTCTATGCGGAAGACGCGAACCCGGTGATCAGCCTGATGGCGGAAGAATCGATCCGAGCGCTCGGCGAAGCGCTGCCCGTGGTCGTGCGCGATCCGGCGAACCGCGACGCGCGCAGCCGCGCGTTGTACGGCGCGTGGCTCGCGGGAACCTGCCTGGGCGCGGTCGGCATGGCGCTGCATCACAAGCTGTGTCACACGCTCGGCGGCACCTTCAATCTGCCGCACGCGCAGACGCATGCGGCGATGCTGCCGCATACCGCGCACTACAACCACGCCGCCGCGCCCGATGCGTTGCGCCGCGTGGCGCGTGCGCTGGGCGGGAACGACGCGGCCGAAGCTGGCCCGCTGCTGTTTTCGCTGAACGCACGGCTCGGCATCGCGCCGGCGCTGGCCGACCTCGGGATGCCGGAGGCTGGCCTCGACGAAGCGGCCGACCTCGCGTGCCGCAACCCGTATGCGAATCCGCGGCCGATCGAACGCGACGCGATTCGCGCGCTGCTTCAGCGCGCATGGGAAGGGCGCGCGCCGCAATGAATGGCCGGATGCGCCAACGGAGACAACCATGAGCCATGACCACCATGACGGTGACGCCACGCTGACCGAGCCGGTCGTCGCCAGCTTCGACGGCACGCCGAGCCCGCGCTTGCGCATGCTGATGCGGCGCCTCGCGCGGCATCAGCATGCGTTCGTCCTCGATTGGAGCTGACCGCCATGGCAAGATTTTTTGCGGTGTTTGCGACGGACCAGCCGGGCATGCGCGACGTGCGCGATCGCGTGCGGCCGATTCACCGGACTTACCTGCGCTCGGCCGACCAGCACGGCGTGGTGGTGCGGCTCGGCGGCCCGACGCTGGACCCGCACGGCGATGCGATGAACGGCACGCTGCTCGTCATTGAGGCGGACGACATTCAGGCGGTGATGCAGTTCATCGGCAACGATCCGTACGTGAAGGAAGGGTTGTTCTCGCACGTGGAAGTGCGTCCGTGGGACTGGAGCCTCGGCAACCCCGAGCAGAGAGTGTGAATCATGGACGCACGACAACTCTGCCACTTTTCCGACGTGCCCGACGGCGGCGCGCGGGTCGTCGACGAAGCATGTATCGGACGTCCCGTGATTGTGGTGAGACGCGGTGAGCAGGTGTGGGCTTATGTGAATCGTTGCCCGCACTTTTCGGTGCCGCTCGATTTCGTGCCGGGTAGCGTTTCCTGTTACCGGTCGCAGGTGCTGATGTGCGCCCATCACAGCGCGCTGTTCCGGTTCGACGATGGCGTGTGCATCGACGGGCCTTGCTCGGGCTCGGCGCTGGAGGCCGTGGCGGTCGAGGTGGATGCCGCCGCGTGGGTCGTCTGTCGAGGCGCTTGATTCGCGTGTGTTTCGACGAGTAGGCGGGCGGTTAGTGCGTCCGTTATCGTGTTTTTAAATCAGTAAAGCTAATCATATTTCAGGTGTCCGGTAATCGATGCCTGAATGACGGCGATCCCTTGTGCAGTACCGAGCGAGCACCTGCCACGTAGCAGGTGGTGGCCTCGCTTTGTCATAAAAAAGACGGAGACAAAATGAAACTCAGGTTTGGAGCAGTGGCGATTCTCGCCGTGGCGCAGGGCGCATGGGCGCAGAGCAGCGTGACGATGTTCGGGCTGATCGACGCCGGCGTCTCTTATGTCAGCAACGAGGGGGGCGGGAAGAACGTCAAGTTCGACGACGGCATATTCGCGCCCAATCTCTTCGGCTTTCGCGGCACGGAAGACCTCGGCGGCGGATATCGCGCGATCTTCGCGCTCGTGAACCAGTTCTCGATGGCGAACGGCGCGATCATCGGGACGGGGATTTTCGGGCGCAATGCGTACGTGGGCCTTGAAAGCAACCGGTTCGGCAGTATCACGCTGGGTAATCAGTACGACTTCATGGTGGATTCGCTGTTTTCGAAGAACAACGCGATTTCGCGGGATATCTCGGGGCTGTACGGCTTTCGCAATGGGCCGTTCCAGCGTCTCGCGCTTCCGGATAATCCGACCGGTGCATTCGATTGGGATCGCACGGCGGGTAGCAAACCGATCGCGAATTCCGTCAAGTACAGCTCGCCGACGGTGTCGGGTTTTTCCGGTGGCGCGATGTATGCGTTCGGTGGGGTGGCCGGGTCGGTCGGGGCGGACAATGCGGTCAGTGCAGGATTGAACTATGAGATGGGGCCGTTCGGGGTGGGCGCGGCCTACACGAACGAGAAGTACGGCCCCGCGCCCGGCGTGCCGTCCACCAGCGTGCGCAACTGGGGCGTCGGGATGCATTACGACTTTGGTGTCGTCACCGCGAATGCGCTGATGACCACCGTGCGCAATTCATTCAACGATGCCGGCGTGTGGATGGCCGAAGCAGGCGGGCTGTGGCACGTCAGGCCGGATGTCGTGCTGGGCGCGAAGTACATGTACATGAAAGGTAATGAAGCGGTGAACGACAACCACGCGCATCAGGTCAGCGTGGCGCTTCAGTACTTGTTCTCGAAGCGGACGATGGTTTATGTGTCGGCGGATTATCAGCGTGCGAACAATGGCGCGAATGCGCAGGTCAATGGCGTGCTCGATGCGAACGGGGCGTCGAGTTCCGCGAGCCAGACGGTGGCGCGGGTGGGGCTGCATACGGTGTTCTGACGGGGTGTGGTGCCCCGTTCTTCGAGCGCGCAGGGCGACCCATGCTCGCCCTGCATTGATATTCCCCATCTCCGATATTTCCCGCAGGGTTTGCAGCACGACGATATTTTCCTGGTAAGTGAGCGGTAAGTCGACTGGTCCTACAGTAGCCCCCGTTTCGATCGTCGACTCCAGGAAAATGATTGTGAAAACAGCCTCCCGCCGCGAACGTCCGTTACTGCTGCTTGCCGTTTCATTCGCATTTGCGTCTGCTTCCGCCTGGGCGGACGACGGCATGATCCCGCCCGATGCCGATAATTCGGGGCTGACCATCCTCAACAACGCGACCAATGTGACGCGCTGGGGGTTGGGTGCCGGAGTCGGCTTCGCGCCGTCGACCTACAAGGGCGACAGCACTCGCGTATTGCCGTTTCCGCTGGTCTATTTCGACAACAAATGGGTACAGGTCATCGGTACCACGGCCGATCTGAAAATCGGGAGCTGGAACAGCGTCAGTGTCGCGCTTCGTGGCCAGTTCTCGCTTTTCGACGGATACAAGGGCTCTGACGCACCGATCCTGAACGGCATGGAAAATCGCAGGGGCGCATTCTGGTACGGGCCTGCACTGTCATGGGGCACCGGGTTCGGTACGTTGTCGGGCAGCTTCCTGTTCGGCGGAAACAAGGGCGAGCGCGCGAAAATCGGCTTCGAGAAGGCATTTGCTTTCGGCCAATTCTCGATCGCGCCGCATGTCGGCGCGGAATGGCTGAGCAACAAGTACGTCGACTACTATTACGGCGTGCGACCATCGGAGGCGCGCGCGGGACGCGCCGCCTACAGCGCGGGTTCGACAGTGAACGTGTCGGTCGGCACGCGTATCGACTACCGGCCGACGCAGCAGCAGACGATATTTCTGGACGTCGGCGTGTCGCGTCTCGGCGACGCCATCACCGACAGTCCGATCGTCGGAAGACGGTTCGTTCCCGAAGCCAGAGTGGGCTATATGTACCGATTCAAGTGAGAGCGGGTATGCCGAGAGTTGCGATTGTCGAGGATCATGAACGCCTTGCCGACATGTTGTGCCAGGCGTTGGCCGGCGCGGGAATCGAATCCGATCGTTTCGGCAATGTCAGTGAAGCCGCCTACGGTGTCGACCAGGCCGACTACGCTCTGCTGATCATCGACCGCGGATTGCCCGACGGCGACGGCCTGGCGTTCCTGCGGACGCTGCGCGCGGCGGGGCGCATGATGCCTTGCCTGATGCTGACGGCACGCGATGCGTTGCATGACCGCATCGACGGACTCGAAAGCGGGGCGGACGACTATGTGACCAAGCCGTTCGAAATGAGCGAACTCGTCGCCCGCGTGCGTACGCTGATGCGGCGCCCGGCGCTGCTGACGACGCTCGTCGCATCGTTCGCGGATGTGACGGTAGACCCGCCGCAGCGCGCGATGTGCTGCGGTAACCGGACGATACCGCTTGCGCCGGCCGAGTTGCAGGTCATGCTTTGCCTGATGGAAGCCGCGGGCCGGACGGTGCGGCATTCGATACTCGAGCATGCCGCGTGGGGGCTCGGGGAGGCGGTCACGCCGAACGCGCTCGAGGTGACCGTGCATCGCTTGCGCAAGAAACTGGCGGCGATCGGTGCAACGATGCGGCTGACCAATATTCGCGGTGCCGGCTTCGCGCTGCGGGACGCATGACGCTTCGCCGCGTCTTGCTCGTTGCCGCTTCTGGGTAAGAAAGCAACCATGTTCCATCATTGGATTCGACGCCTGTCGACGCGTCTGTGGATGACCAACGTCGTTGCGTTCGCCATCAGCCTGGCGCTGCTGTCTGCGCTCGCCGTGTATGTCCTCGACCGCTATCCGGAGTTCCTGGGGCGGCGGCAGCAGATGGAGATCATCGGTCATGTCGTGACCGGGTTGAGCTTCGACGACGCCGGGCGTCCGGTATCCGTGCAATTGGGCGAGCGTCCGGCGCTGATGTTCCGGCTCTTGTCGAGCGAGGTGAAGTATCGCGTGCTCGATTCGACCGGGCGGTTGTGGCTGGCGTCGGTGCCTTCGAACGGGAATCGGCCGTGGCTGACGGAAGACCTCGCGAAGGCGGCCGGCAAGGTGGTGTCCGCCACGATCGATGGCAAGGTATACGCCGTCGCCACACGGCGCATGTCGAAAGGGGGCGTCGATTATTACGTGCAGGTTGCACAAAGCAGGCAGCTTGTCGATGCGCTTGTCGTGTCGAAGATCGAGCCGATACCGAAGACCGTCGGCTATGTGCTGCTCATCGCGACCATCATTTTCGGGCTGACGCTGCCGTTGACGATCAGCCGCGTGTTGAAGCCGTTGCGGGAGGTATCGCGTGCCGCGAGCGGAATCGAGCCGCGCAACCTGAAGACGCGACTGTCTTCGGACGGGATTCCGAGCGAGATCAAGCCGCTGATCGATGCGTTCAACGACGCGTTGACGCGACTCGAGAATGGCTTCGCCGTTCAGCAGCGGTTTCTGGCCGACGCCGCGCATGAGTTGCAGACACCGCTCACGCTGGTCAGAGGCCAGATCGAGCTGCAGCCCGACATCCGGCAGAAGGCGCTTCTGCTTCGCGAGATCGACCTGATGGCTCGGCAGGTCAAGCAGTTGCTGCACCTGGCGGAAGTCAGCGAAGCGCAAAACTTCAGCTTCGACGACGTGAACAGCGTCGAAATCGCGCGGGACGCCGTTGGCTTGCTGGCCGGCAAGGCCGATGCGAAGCAGGTGAAGCTCCATATCGAAGCGCGCGACTCCGCGTCACCCATCCGGGCTGATGGCGGGGCGCTTTTCATCCTGCTCAAGAACATTCTCGAGAACGCGATCAACGCATCGCCCACGGCTGGCGTGGTCGTGCTGACCGTACTCGATACGGCGATTCATATCGACGACGAGGGGCCGGGCATTCAGCGGGAGCATGTCCCGCTGCTTTTCGACCGATATTGGCGGGCGCCGGATTCACGGTATGACGGTGCCGGCCTCGGGCTGGCAATCTGCAAGGAAATTGCGGTGGCGCATCAGTGGAAACTGACGGTCGATGTGCTGGCCACGGGGACGCGGTTCAGTGTGTGGTTTTAGTCTGCACGGTTGTCGTGCCGGGCCGGGTTCCCGCAGTACAAGGGCCGGATCGGAGGTTCCGCCTGGTCGAAGGAGGCTTTCCCGGGGTCCCTTGTTCGAGGTTTATTTTTCGGTATAATGAACCAACGTTCGGAATGTCGAACGCGAGAAGTCAAGCATCCAGAGTCGGATTCTCCGACGCCAACCTGCCCTCCCGGGCAAGGTGGACGCCTCTGAGGCGATGCGGCCGATTTACGGCAACGAAGCGGGAGCAGCATGGCTGGCACCGGTTCGATAACCACTCATCCGGAGCAACCATGCGTCAAGCTACCTCTGCCTCCTGTCCGACAGTCTGTGAAGACTGGTCACACTTCCTCCCCGGTTTCACGCTGACGCATACGGTTCATCTCGTGTCGAGACGGAATCCGGGCATCGTCGCGACCGCGGCGGCTGTGCTCGAAGGTGAAACCGCCACGGTTGACCGTTGGGCCATCACCCGCTGTGGTGACGTTCTCGAGCAGAAAATCGTTCTCGGGGAAATGACGGAAGGGCAAGCGGTTCGACTGCGCGAACGACTGGCCGCGCTCGATGGCGTACTGCGCACGAGGGTGGAGCATCATTTCGTGCGGGGTGGGTCGGCGACGGGCAACTGAATGTCACTGCCTCCGCCCGTTGCCCGTGCTCGCTTGTCATGGATTGTTGTAGTCTCGGCAATACGATAGTGTGGTGCGCCGGCCTGCCGCCGAACTGACAATGAACCTATGATGTGTCGCGCAGGCGATCGGTGGACCCGAACGGGTGGTCCGTCACCGATCGTTTGATCCTGCCGATCTCATCGTCGACCGATTCGCCAGAAAATCAGGAGTTTGTCGTGCTTCACCGGAAATCCATGTTGAGCCGTCCGAATGTCGCGTGCGTCGTCGCCGTGGCGATCATGCTGGCCCCGGTCGCGACGCGTGCAGCGGCCGACAATGTCAACGAAACGGCGGGCGTCGCGCCTGCCGTTTCGGCCAACACGTCGCTCACACGGCCGATTGTCGGCGACGATCCGGTTGCGATTCGGGAAGCACTGGAGAAGCTGCACGTCAAGAGCGCGTCCCCGTCCCTGAGCGATCGCGTCCGCAGCCTGATCCCCATCGTCGCCGACAAGCATGGCCAGAACGCCGACCTGGCCGCGGTCAACCTGGATCGTGAGGTGACTTTCCTGGTGCCGGTGTCGTACGGGCTGCGATATCAGTCGCAGAAGCATTTGTTGAAGGTGAATGTCGACCTGGTCGACGCCGACGGCGAAGGCCGGACAGGCATTCTGCTCAGAAAGGTCATTACCGGGCCGCGAGGGCAAGGGCTCGTGATCGCACCCGAGGCGAAGGCAAAAGGCTATATCCAGCAGATCGACATCATCGAACTCGATCCCGGAAAAGGCGGGAAGTCCACCGTGCGCGGCAGCGTGAGGCTGTCACCCGCTGCGTACGCGCAAACGCAGGGCGGGTTCGTGTTGGCGCTTTCCGGGCGCCTGGCCCGGCCGTACCTGACCGAACACATCGAGCACGCCGAGCCGAGCAACGACGAGCCGACCGACATCACGACGAGGACTTCGAGGTTGTACCTGGATATCGAATCCATTTCACTCGTGAGTCGGGCGAGTGGTGCGGTGTTGTTGAAGAAGCTGAGTCTCTCGAAATAGCGGGTTGCTTGCGCGAGTCTTTGGGCGGTAAGGGGGCGCCGCAACGGAACATTTCGAGCGTGCGGGGTTGAGCAAGCGCACGCTGCAGCAGTGCTTTTCCAGTGATGTGGGAGTGATGCCGAAGCGGGTGATCTCTCGATACCGATTGCATGAGGCCACCGACCGGCTCGCCGGCGGCGAGCCGGTCGATCTCGCGGAACGGGCTCATGCCCTCTCGGGTATCTCGATCAGGCGCGCTTGGCGCGCGATATCCGCAAGCTGGCGGGGAATACTAGGAAAGTAGCAGCTAAGAACGCGGTAGGCGCGGTCGAGCCGGTGCAGGCGGCCGTGGCGACGACCACCCCACCACTGCATAACCGTCGGTCCACGCTGCGCCCGATATCGGCGATTCGAGCAGCATCACTGCCGATGCTGCTCGAAGTTGACTGCAACTACTCGCTCAACACTGGCGACTTTTTTACCGAGTAGTCTAGGCTAGAATCGGAGAAGTAATCGGTGGAGCCGCATTTCCCCAGCACTGCGACTTGGGAAGGTGACCGAGAATTTCTTGGCCCATACGTGATTTGGCCGTCGCGCACACACTCGCCTTTGGAAGCTTATATGTTCTCATTCAGCATGTTCAAGAGCATGGACAAGATGGCCTTCGTTCTGTTGATTCCGCTCTGTACAGTTGCATTAATGATTGACCATCCGTTGGCTGGCTTTCACCAACCGTATTCCACACTGAATTGGCTCAGTTGGCTCTTATCAATGTTCGTATCGGCCGTCGCACTGGTCCTTGTGGTCGATTACGTTGTCGTTTACATCGATACGTACACGTTTGAAGATTGCGTTCTGCCTTTCGCAGGTTTGCTATTTTTGGCGTTCTCGCTGTACGGCGTTTCAAACTTCTATCGTCAGCTGCCGCCGTCTCCGTTCGGCCCCGCTTGGCACCTTGCGGCGGGCTGTTACGGGTTTACGCTCTTTAGGCGAAACGTTCCCCGGGGAGTCTCGCGCGAGGACGCGCGCACTTCCTAATTCCGAAGCCTCCACTCTCGATGACTGCCGTGCGCCTTCCTCGAACCCTATTCAAGTACCGGGCTTTCAGTACTAATACCCTGCGCATGCTGAGCGAGGCTGAGCTGTATTTCGCGAAGCCCTCAACCTTCAATGACCCTTTTGATTGCAATCCCACAGTCCGGTCAGATGTTGCGCCAAGAGAAGTTGAGCGCCTTTGGAAGCACCTTGCATCTACACGCATGACTAAGGCCAAAGCTGCAGCAGACCTTGGTCGTCATCGTTACTTCGCAACTGAATACGGTGGCTGTTTCGATGACGGTGGCCACGGGACAAACATTTACGTGGCGCGCTTGTGTTGTGATATCGAGACGTACGTAAAGGAGGGCTTCGGCAAGCGCGGCGTGCTTTCGTTGGCCGCCAAATGGGATTGCCCCCTCATGTGGAGTCACTATGCAGACGAGCATAAGGGCATTTGCATCGGCTACTCGACCGAGGACCACCGGTGTGATGTACTCGAGCCAGTCAACTACGACTCGACTCGCTACCTCAAAGTCAGCGACCTTATCAATTGGTTCATCGGCGACTCTGCTAACGCTGAGCGGACGATTTTCAACCAGTATTTCTTCGCGAAGGCGCGCGAATGGAAGTATGAAAAGGAATGGCGTGCTGTCACGGAGACAAGCGGTGCAGCCGACCGGCCATTCCATCTGAGTTCTGTGCACTTCGGGCTGCGCTGTGACCCGGCTGTTATCACGACAGTCGTGAAGCTCCTGGCAGGTCAACACGACATTGCGTTCTATTGCATGAATTCACGCGATGATGGTTTCAAGCTAAGCAGGTACGACGTCGACCCTGCCGAAATTGAGCTGTTCGGTGTGAGCGAGTCGACCCATTTCGCATTTGACGAGTTCGAGTTCGATTCGCGCAACGCGACCGGAAGGATTTCCAGTTCTAATCGGAAGACGTAGACGTGCTACCACGAGCTAGGGAGCCGTCGTACCAATATCCGACTCGATGAGGTCCAGTGTTTCAGTAACGGTGATGTTTACAAGCTGGCGAAGCCAGTTTTGTCGACCCTCGTCGATGACTTGATAATGCTCTGATCGAAATCGATTTGCGTGGCTTGCAGCTTCACGGAAGTCTTGGTGCTGCACACTCGACAGATAGCCGTAGTAGACGCCATGCAACCCAATGCCGACAGGGGCGAAAGAAGCCTTGTTCGCTACTACGCCCAACCAGCGAGCGAGAAGTAATGCACGCTTAGTCAGTTGGTCTGCCTGTTGTTTCGGTCGACCTTGTGAGAAGCCCTCCGAGAGTTTCATAACGAGTCGCTTAAGGTATAGATTGTCTGCATTCACGGCATACGCCAATTCCATCCATGAATTTTCGGGGGCCAGCCAATCAACATAGAAGTTGAGGTGCAATTCATATAGGCTGCGATAGAGGGAAACAGCCTGACTATGTAGACCCGCGTTTAGCAGGAGTCGTGCGCCGGACAGATAGTCGCGCGTACGCACAAGCGTCGAATGCAACGTATCGTGATAGTGTAGTGTTTCGTATCCTTCAGCATGAAATGACTGCAACTTTTGGAGTACGTTTTCAACACGTTGTTCGAGAAATGCTAGCGCATCTGGAAATGTGAGGTCGTCCAAGCGAGTGGCAAATAAGGAATCCACGTTGCACGGGCGAAATCCCGCAACGCGCGGACTTGTATCGCCCCAGTTTGTCGCGATACTCACTTCAAACGCCGAATGCGTCAATCCCGGTGGAACCTGGGTGGAAAATATCGCGGCGGGAACCAACGAAAAGCCTAGCCGGCGATATGCAGCAAGGGCCGTTAATGAATCACAGCAGAAGAAACGCGGAGCGTTCGCAATGCCATGATTCTCGCGCAATAAGATAGTCGGACGCCGGCCACTCCGTATCTGGGCACATCGTGCGTCGACAATTTCGTCAGGCGTGGACTGTATGACTGGCGCAGCCTCGGCATCATCTCGATAGTAGCCTGCGAAGATGTCCTTTTCGCATATCCGGGTGTAGTAGGCGTTCGTACGCCCTCGGATATAGTTCGCGTACTGCCTTACAAAGACTTCGTCTGGTTCGATGGCGTAAGGTGGCGAATGAATGTCGTCCAGAGGTACCGCGTGAATAGTTGGTGTGCGTCGGATATTATCTACGCTCAGTGCGCCCCCGTTGTATTGAACAGCGGGTTGTACCGTTTCGTACTTGCTAATAGTGTGCTCGTCGCGCAGATGCGCAGCTAAATCGACTGAACTTGACGTCGGCGTTGGTGACGCGTTGCGCATGAAGGTCACTGGTACGAGTAGGCCTGCGCCCCCTTTCGCTGCTGCTTTCCGACCGTCCCCTCGCTTTTGCCACGAAGTCTTCTTTTTGACGCCACTCATCGTCTGTCTCTAACGCTTCAAAAACCAAACTATAGCGTCAGTTCTGCAATTGTTGATGCGATACGCGAAGACTCTTCGAACTGCGCGCTCCTGCTATAAGCGATAGAGCAGAACCCGTGGTGCTCAAATGAAGAGCACACCGCATTCAGGCTCGCCTGCCACAAACGGTTCATGACCGTTTGAGCGCTGCAGTCGACTGACCTGCCATAGGTAAAAGTGGCCATCAGGAGGGGGCTCCGACTGGGCTTGCAGACTATCAGCCGTTCCGACCAGTGCAGTGCCGCAGAATCCGCACATAGCGGCAGGATGAACTGGGGACCACGCGGCGTTCCAATAGCTGGCCGTCGCAATTGGTCCGTTTGCAGACGAAATTTGTAGTTCACCGCCTCGTGGTTCGACAGTCAGTCGACTGTCAAGACCCGTTGCAACGGGGTAGTAGAGACGAGTGGGGTACAGGTCCCGCTGAAGATACCCGATTCGGTCGAATCCATACACAGCAGCCATCGGCGCGGCGTTTGCGTCATGGTCCAGTACGCTTTCAAGGTCTGCCACCGGCACGAAAGTAGTCATTCCCCAACCAGGAGACTGGCAAGTGCCGTAACCCCAATGCTTTTGTCTGTCAAAGAAGCGGGCGGCCAGATCGCGGGCATCGACGGCAGTGGCTCCCCAGCGACGCCATCTAACTACAGATAGTTCGACGATTTCCTTGTCATCCGCATAAGTCGGCGACACCAAAGATAACAGCACTGCCTTGGGCTCAGCCGCGGCTAGCGAGGTGAGCGCACTCCGAATGAAGGTTTCTACCGATGTAGAGTCAGCGGTGACCTGCTTGCCTAAGGCAGGCAACCACGACGGGCGCACTGGACGCAGAAACGCCAAGGTAGGGTCAACGGGGAGTGCGTCGACCGCAAAATGTACGGCTGCTTCGTCAGGCATGCTCCCGTAGGCTCTTGCCACGTCGAGTGTGCGCTGATAGGCGGTCAGCATGCGCAGCATCGCTCTGGCCGCGAAGGCTCCTGCCATGCCATCGCCAACTGGACGTACGAAGAAAGCCAGGTCACCTTGGAGAGGCGCGTTTGGGTATACCCCCTCCGTCCTAGACCACTCAAAGGCACACTGCCGTACGAACGGAAGTCCCGATTCTCGCTCCAGTTGCGCCAGACGCGTGAAGTAAATCGGGGGTACGTCGAAACCTTGAAGCTCCCGAAATCTTGCCGGCGCTTTGAAGTGTTCGGGAACCATCTCTAGTGGTGGGTTCGGCGCCGTACTTAACATACGCCCCATGTCGCTCAGCAGGAGCGCCGCTAGCAACGACGGGTGGGACACTATCGACGCGAAGTTCGACGGTGGCGTGTAGCCCTGCCTCGCTGCCATCCAGAAGACGCAGATTACTTCGACCGTCTCAGCTTCCAGGCGACAGCGGGCCAACTCCATCATTAGTTGCTTTTCTACCTCCTCCTGGGTCTCCGGGGAGAGGAGCAACGCTGCAAGCTCCTGCATCGCCCACCATCGTGTCGACGCGATTGGCCAGCGAAGACGAGCAATTAGAATTTCGAGGTCCAGGCTCAAGCTGCGCCTCCCTTCGCCCCGGCAAGTGTTTTCGCCCAGTCCGGTCGCTCAAGGCGCAAGGTCCTCGTATCCTCCTGAACGCTCCGCACCATGGCCTCAGTAAACTGAACTGCCTCAGCTGTCCGACGTTGAAGACCCAGAAAGAAGACCATCATGTCGCTCGGGATGACACGTGTCAGACGAGGCACGGAGTACCAGCTGAACGCTGACTTCAAGAAGAACTCATCGCACCGTCGATGGTACTTGTCAACCACGAGTCTCAACCGTGCTTCGGTCACTTCTCGGCGCTCGGACATTGAGCCCAGCCAGCCGCCATTGAAAAGCTGTGCCTGCACGATGTATGGAAACGCGGCAGCGGCGCCCTCAAGCCTCAGCTTTGTCGCAAATGCTAAGTCGAGCAGTCCGGCCAGGTCATCGTCACGGCAATTTTCTGACAGCAACTTCGGCTCGAGCACTGCGATGAGCTGCGAGCCATTCCCCTGCGTCTCCCAATGGGCGTACCATTCGCGCAGGACGTCCCGGCGGACACCGTAATGCTCCCTCAGGTCTGATTGCAGTCGCAGCAGGTCGTCCACCGCATAGGTTTTCACGTCACCCGCGAAAGGCTTCTTCCAGTCTTCTGCC
Organism: Burkholderia sp. Ap-955; assembly: GCF_011753045.1. NCBI lineage: Bacteria > Pseudomonadati > Pseudomonadota > Betaproteobacteria > Burkholderiales > Burkholderiaceae > Burkholderia > Burkholderia sp. Ap-955. The sequence goes on along the minus strand of NZ_VWWH01000056.1, from coordinate 22,289 downwards.
GAGTTGCCCGACCGAGGCCCGGCGATTTGACCGACATCGGCGCCGATATGCGTGTGGACCTCAGCAAGCATCTGTGCTGCGCCCGAATCCCCATTTGCAGCCGCCTTTTTCAGTGAATCTATGGCGTCTGCATGAAGCCCAGTTCTAACCACTGCCTTCAGCACCGGGGAACTTGAGTCGCCCGTTATGACGTAAGCCTTGAGGCTGTTTTCCGCGTGATACCAGTCGCCGACTTCCGTATGCTCTCTGTACTTCTCCGTGAGGGCGCTTCGATTCAACTTCGCAAGAAGTTCATCCGCCTGTGCAAGGACGTGTCGGGTGCCTTTGCCGTCCGTGTAGGCCAAAACGTTGTGCACCTGGGGGGCAATATCGGCCAGAAGCCGGCGAGTTTCATCAGGAGCGATAGGCTGAAGGTACTCCAGCGCATCCATGACATCCGAGAGTGCCGGGTCCTTCCGTTGCCCATAGCCCAGCGCCAGCTCCCATGTCCTGCGGCACAGGTCTGCAGCGAGCGAATTGAGGTTGTGTCGCAGCGCCATCTCGCACAGCTCGAGGACGGCCATCATGCGTACGCCGGTTTCCTCATCGACGCTCTCATCCAGTGCCGTCAACTGGCTCCGAATGAAGAAGTCGGCCGCCTCATCGGAAAGTGCCTTGACGCCGCCGGACACGTACTGCGTCCGGAACTGGGCTCCATCGAACCAGGACAGGTTCATGGCGCGCTGCATTTCACTCGCACCGACCTGCGGGCTCGCGCCGAGTCTTGAGCCGAGGAGGTGTAAGTCGGTCGCAATGGTATGCAGAGCACGTCGAAAATCGGAGGCTCCTTGGCCGCGCTCGTAGTTGCGAAAATCCGGGACTGCGATGCTATCGAACGCCTCATAGACGTATGAGAAGGAAACTGCCTCTCGAGCTGCCCATCGTCGGGCGACGTCACGCGCCAGCTCCCCTAACCGATTCAGATAGTCCGAGACGTTCTTCCGCTCCTTGAATTGCGGAGCATTGAGTAGGCAGAAGTCATCGTCCTTCGCGGTGAGCGCGAGGCGCGCCGCACCAAAGAACCAGTCATATGCAAGTCTGGCGAGGGAGTCGCGCCGCCCCTCGTAGTCACGACCGAGCCAGTCAACTTCAAGAGGCCTCATCCAGAAAGCCATATCCTTCCCCGCCAGTGCCGCCAGGCAACTGATGAGCACACCGCAGTTCAGGTGCGGGAACTCGTTCCAGGCCGTGAGGTCTGCCTCTGCCATCGCCGCTGCGCGCACAGCGGCATCACACACCATCAGCTTGGCCTTGCCCTCCGGGACCGCGACTGCGATGTTCACGAGTATTCGCAAGTTCGTTTGCTCGACTTGCGCTTCCAGAAACTTGCGCGCAATTGATGGGCTGCGCTCGCCCACAATTTCAACCGCCCAACCCAGGCTAGTTCCAATTACACCAAGAGTGGAAAATGATTTCGCCAGATAAAGCATCTGGTCACGCGCTTCGTAGCTCCTGTTCCCGCTGACAAAGCGGCTTTCGCCACGGTACCGCCGAAAGGCTTCTTCCGCGCACTTGGCGGCAGTCGGCGAGTCACCTCTTGCGTCGAGTGCCAGACTAAGGGCAGCCATGTCTACGATTGGCATTTCGTGTCGCGACGCGACTGCCTCTTCAATCACGCTGACGTCGGGAGCAAGCGTCCATGTGCAGGCCTTCAGACGAGCGGCGTCCGCACCTGAGAGCTGGTATGACAAACTGTTCAGCAACCTCGTCTTGAGATGACGAAGACGATACGCTGCCGCGTACTGTGCGCGCTGGATGGCGTGCTCTTCGGCCTCACCAAGCAGGCCTTCAAAAAGCTCGGTGGGGTAACCCTCCTGAAGCCGTTCCATTACCCAGTCGCGCTGGAGACCAGCGATTAGCTCTTCCGGACGCCCTTGCTTGGCCTTCACCGCCCATAACCAGTTGACGCGCAGAGCGTTGGGGGCTGCTTGGCTGAGCCAAGTCTCCACGTGAGGCGTCAGCGCGGCGACGCGCCGGTTGTATTCATCGGTCTGTTTGACGAAAACGACAAGGCTCTCATGAAACGCCTTGAGGCCAGCCGCTGAATGGTGCAACAAGTGCTCAACAGCGGTCACTGCGGGAACGGGAAGGCCGGCAAGTCTGGGAATGTCGACAAACGCCGACTTGGGCCAGAAGAACGAGAACTCGCAAATCAGTCTCAGAATATCCTTCTGACTTGCGGTGAGCAGTTGCCAGAGGGAACCGTAGTAGCTCTTTACATCATGACTAAGGTCGCCGGCTAGCTGTTCGACACTCCACTTGGACAGCAAGCGGCCGGAGCGGACGAGTTCCTCTGTCGCATAAATTACATGCAGAGGATGGCCGTTAGTCCGTGCACGCATCTCGGCCGCTGCAGCTTGCAGTTCCTCTTCGGCCCGCCCCCCCTTGATGTCCATCTGCAGACGTCCCTGGCTAAGCTCCTTCCGTAGGTACTGGAGCACAGCGTCGCCTGACATTGGTGGAAGTTCTCTCCACGTACTGCGAGGCGCTTCCGTCAGCAGCCGGTTCGGTAGCTGGACGTCTTCGACTGGTTGAGTTCCGACGACAATCACCAGATTCTCAACGGCCGGCAGAACTTGGTTGAATACTTCGTCGAGAGGACGCTTGTCATGTCCCTGGTTCCGCCAGACATGGTCCAGGCCGTCTAGGACGACGACAAAGGGCTTCCCCTTCGACTTGTAGTGAACGGCACAGGTCGCCAGAGCAGCACGCAGCGTCCTGTCGTGAACGACAACCTCGCTGTGGAAGTTATCGACCTGAGCTAACAAGGATTCCTCAACAATAAAACTGGTGTGGCGGTCGAGCGAGCGGTCGGTCTGGGACAGATAGTAGTGGTGTCGAGCGAAGGGGATACCCTTCTTTTGCAAGAGCTCGCATACCTTGCTCAGGAATGTGCTCTTGCCGCGACCAGGTGGACCCGTCAATACAATCGGTTGTTTTGGCGTTGACTCAATGGCGGCGATGAACGAAAGGTAGAATGCGTTGTCAGGCACCCGATACCCAGGCGGGATGGCGAAGTTTTCGGGGAGCGGTTCGGGTGCAACGACCTTCAACGTGGCCTTCAACAGGTCGAAGGTAATCCAACCATCTGGTGCTGGCTGGTTCTTCTCAATGGACCAATGGACGGCCCTGTTCTTGAGCGTCTCCGTGCCCTCGACAGTGGCATAACGTCTAAGTCTTTGCGTGACGTGGGCCTCGATGCTACTAAAGCCCTTATCGCTATGCCGAACCTCCAACACCTTGAAGAGCCGCTCTGCGTTATCGGCTCCGTTGAGTTCCTGCTCAATCTTGTTTCGAACCTCGCTTGGCGCGCACTTGTAGTCGATGAAGTTGCCGGCTAGGCATGCTTCCATCGGAAGGTCCGGAACCCTGTTTGTAAGTAGACGGATTTCGCCGACCCGAGACCGCTCGATGGCTTCAAACGCATCGAACCACTTGCGAAGGTTCGACCGAGACCTCCCACCTGCCTTGCCCGGCTTATCGAGTAGCCATTCCCAATCCAACGCATGCTTATCTGGGGACGGCGTGAACTTTACCTGCCACAGGTCAAATCGACCGTCGGGACGTTCAGCGACCAAGTCGTCAAGGCCTTGGGGTGCTACAGCATCCTCATCGCACTCGAAACGAATGCGCGTGTAGCGCGTGGGAGAGTCCAACCAGTCACACAACAAATTCACGCCCTGCATGGTCTGGTATACGTACCCTGCAGCGGGTATGGCTGTGTTCTTGATATCTGAGGTCATCGAGAAAATAACGGCATACGCTGATAGAACGTTCGTCTCGCCAGTTGATGTGCAATCGAATGGAAATGTGCCCTAGCATGCCTTCTAAGGTCAAGGTCCCCGAGACGCTACAGACGACGAACAAACAATTCAACGGTGAAGCGCAAGGTGCCTTCGGTCATGGAGCCGGAGCGAAAGGGGGCGCGATTGCGGTATCCTCGGCGGTGGCACGGACTTCCACTTTGACGGCCGCGGCACAACTGCACCCGAGAGCAAACCTAAGTGGCCGTCGCAAGTAATGCAATGCATCGAGCGCAGTTGAGCACGACTGAAACGCCAAGGAGCGTCTTGAGACAATCACCACGCTCGGAGCATGACTGTGCACCGAAGGTGCGGGCTGCGTTAGCGGCGGCGCCCTTTGACGGCTAGGTGACGGGCATTGGGGGTTGAAAGGCCGGAGGGGTAGCTCAGGCAACGAGGCCGCGAACGTCCGCTTAGTGGGGCGTCGCTCCTGTGGAATTTGTGAAATCTGCAAGACAATCGCAATAAAGTGGCGCCGAAAAAAGCTCCGGCGCCACTTTGACAACAGTTTCAGTTACGCCTTGTTAGGAAAGGCTTGGCAGCACAAAAGACCGTCGTAACCAAACCTGAATCGGGTGTCCGTAACCGGAATTAATGCAACTCAGCACCCGAATCGCTGATTCGGAGACTCTCACTCAACCGTCACCGACTTCGCCAGATTCCTCGGCTTATCGATATCCGTCCCCCGCGCCAGCGCAGCGTGATACGCGAGCAGTTGCATCGGCACCGTATGCAGAATCGGCGAAAGCGGCCCGTAGTATTCGTTGAGCCGAATCACCTCGATTCCTTCGCTCGGCACGAGTCCGCAGTCCACATCCGCGAACACAAAAAGCCGTCCATTCCGCGCACTGACCTCATGCATGTTCGACCGGAGCTTTTCAAGCAGCATGTCATTCGGCGCAACCGCAATCACCGGCATCTCGTTACTCACCAACGCCAGCGGCCCATGCTTCAGCTCCCCCGCCGGATAAGCCTCCGCGTGAATATACGAAATCTCCTTCATCTTCAGCGCGCCTTCGAGCGCGATCGGATAATGCATCCCGCGCCCGAGAAACAGCATGTTGTCGCGTCGTGCGAGCAGTTCCGACCAAGCCATGATCTGCGGCTCGAGCGCGAGCACTTTCGACATTGCATCCGGCAGATGCCGCAGCGCACGCAGATGCTCCTTCTCTTCGCCGTCGCTCAACCGCCCGCGCACCTGCGCAAGCGACAACGTCAGCAGAAACAACGCAACGAGCTGCGTCGTAAAAGCCTTCGTCGACGCCACCCCGATTTCGACGCCCGCACGCGTGACGAACTGCAGCGCACATTCCCGCATCAAAGCACTCGTCGCGACGTTGCAGATCGCGAGCGTATGCATCATCCCGCTGCGCTTCGCGACATGCACCGCACCCAGCACATCGGCCGTCTCGCCACTTTGCGACACCGCGACAACGAGCGTGCGCGGATTCGGCACGCTATCGCGATACCGAAACTCGCTGGCAATTTCCACGCTGGCCGGCAGCTTCGCGATGCTCTCGATCCAGTACTTCGCCGTGAGCGCCGCGTGATAGCTACCACCACACGCGAGCAGCAATACTGAATCGACATCATTGAACACGCGCCAGGCACCATCACCAAACAACTCCGGCATGATCGAAGACACATCGAGCAACGTATCGGCCACCGCCTGCGGCTGCTCGAAGATCTCCTTCTGCATGTAGTAGCGATACGACCCGAGGTCGGCCGCTCCGTTATGCGCGGCGACCCGCTGCACCGCGCGCTCGACACGCTGGCCGGCCGCATCGACGATCCAGTAGCGATGCAGTTGGATATCGGCAACGTCACCGTTCTCGAGGTAAGCGATGCGATCGGTAATCCCCGACAGCGCAATCGCATCCGACGCCAGAAAATTCTCGCCTTCGCCGACACCCACGACGAGCGGCATGCCATCACGCGCACCGACGATCCGGTGCGGCTCGTCGCGACACATCACCGCGATTGCATAACTGCCGCGCAGTCGCGCAACCGCACGCCGGACCGCATCGAACAGATCGCCGTCGTACAGGTGATCGACCAAGTGCGCGATCGCCTCGCTGTCGGTCTGGCTCGCGAACACATAGCCATGCGCCTGCAGTTCCGCGCGCAGTTGGTCGCAGTTCTCGATGATCCCGTTGTGCGACAGCGCGATGCGCGCATTGGCGTCGCTCGGCGAGAAGTGCGGATGGGCGTTGAGCGTGACAGGCGCGCCGTGCGTGGCCCAGCGCGTATGCGCGATGCCGGTGTAGCCCGACAGCGCATGCTCGGCGATCTCGCGCTGCAGATTGGCCACACGATCGACGCTGCGGGCGCGCGCCAGCGCCCGGTCGCGGTAGACCACGACGCCGCACGAATCGTAGCCGCGGTATTCGAGCCGCTTCAGGCCGTCGACCAGGTTCGGCAGGATGTCCCGCTGGGCGACCGCCCCGACAATTCCACACATATCGCGCTCCGTAAATGTCCTGTCTGGATCAGTGAGAGCGATGGTATGGCGAGCCAAATGGAATTAAATTTCAAAATACAAGAACAAATGAAACAAATGGTAGATCGTCTATCATGTTGAAATTAAATTTCACGTCCTGACCAGAAGGAGCCGCGAATGGCCGGCATCACCCTCGACGATCTCGACCTGCGCATCCTCGCGATCCTGCAGGACGACGCGTCGGTGTCGAACCTGCAACTGGCCGAGCGAGCGCTGTCGTCGCCGCCCACCTGCATGCGCCGCGTGCGCCGTCTGACGGAGGCCGGCGTGATTCGCCGGCAAGTCGCGGTGCTCGACCCGGTGGCGATCGGCACGGCCGTCACCGCGCTGATCGAAATCAGCCTCGACCGGCAGACGGCCGAAGACTACGACGCGTTCGAAGCGTACGTATGCGCGGAGCCGGCCGTCACGCAGTGCTATCGCGTGTCGCCGGGGCCGGATTTCGTGGTGGTGGCCGATCTGGCCGACGTCGCCGAATACGACGAATTCGCGCGACGGCTGTTCACCGGCGCATCGAACGTCCGCAACGTGCGGACGTTCTTCTCGACGCATCGTGCGAAGTTCGAAGCGAACGCGCGAGTCGCGCATGCGATGCGCAAGCGCGCATGAGGTGATCGCACCATCATTCGCCATGCGTTCGCGAATGCCTCCGCGACGTCATCACACAGCAGCGTCAGCCGCGCCCATCAATTGCAGCGGCTTGCCATACCCGAAGCAATGCGCGGGCTCCGGAAACACATGCTGCCGCACGTCGTGCGCGTACTGGCGGATCGCATCGCGCATCACCGCATTCGCATCGGCATAGCGCTTCACGAAACGCGGCGTGTACGCATCGAATGCGCCGATCATGTCCTCCGTCACGAGCACCTGTCCGTCGCACGCGGGCGATGCGCCGATGCCGATCGTCGGGATCGTCAGCGTTTCGGTGAGATGGCGCGCAAGCGCTTCGGCCGTCCCTTCGATGACGACGCTGAACGCGCCGGCCTGTTCCGCCGAACACGCGGCGTCGAACACCTGCGCGGCCGAGCGCGGGTCCATCCCCTGCGCGCGGAAGCCGCCCGTCGCGTTGGCCTGCTGCGGCATGAGGCCGACGTGCGCCATCACCGGAATGCCGCGCTCGGTCAGGAAGCGGATCGTATCGGCCATCTCGCTGCCGCCTTCGAGCTTCACGCCCTGCGCGCCGGTTTCGGCGAGCAGGCGCGCGGCGGAGCGATACGCTTGCGCGGGCGATTCCTGGTACGTCGAGAACGGCAGGTCGACGACGACACATGCCTGCGCAGCGCCGCGCACGACGGCCGCACCGTGTGCAATCATCATGTCGAGCGTGACGCGCAGCGTATCGGGCATTCCGTACAGCACCATGCCGACGGAGTCGCCGACGATGATCACGTCGGCCACCTCGTCGACCAGCTTCGCCATCGGCGCGGAATACGCGGTCAGCGACACGAGGCTGCCGATGCCCTTGGTCGAACGGATCGCGGTGACGGTCTTGCGGGTGGTGCGGGTATGAGCGCTCATGAACGGAAGCCGTGTGAAGGAAGAGCCGCCACGGTAGCATCGCGCTCGTTCGTGCAATGACCTTCGGAGGACGTCTTATGTTGCTGGCGGGACAATCGGGTGACCCTTACGCGGTGCCGCCGATGGCGCGCCTGCCGAGGCCGTTGTATGTGCGTGCGTTCGGGATTCCCGGCAACGTGAGCATCGACGCGCACAGTCATCCGTGGGCGCAGCTGATGTATGCGACGAGCGGCGTGCTCGAAGTATCGACGCCGTCGGGCCGGCACCTGCTGCCGCCGCACTATGCGATGTGGATTCCGCCGCACGTGCCGCATGCGGTGTCGACGCGCGATTGCGTCGCGTTCCACAGCCTGTATCTCGATGCGGCGATCGCGCGCGACGACGTGCACGACGATTGCGCGATCCTCTGCATGACGCCGCTGCTGCGCGAGCTGGTGCTCGCCACGGCCGAATTGCCGGTGAACTACGACGAGACGGGGCCGGACGGTGCGCTCGTCTGCCTGATCGCCGACCGGATCGCTCGCATGCGGCAGGCGCCGCTGACGGTGCCGCTGCCGCGGGATCCGCGTCTGCTGAAAATCGCGCGTGCGCTGCATGCGGATCCGGGCGATACGCGCAATCTCGACGAATGGGGGCATCAGGTCGGCGCGACGCGACGCACGCTGTCGCGGCTGTTCCGGCAGGACACGGGGCTGTCGTTTACCGAATGGCGGCAGGCGGTGCGGCTGCTGGCGTCGCTGCCGCTGCTCGATGCGGGCGAGCCGATCGGCGCGGTGGCCGCGCAACTGGGCTACGACTCGACGTCGTCGTTCATCGCGCTGTTCCAGGCGAAATTCCAGGTGACGCCCGGCGCGTATGCGAAGCGTGAAGCGCGCCGGCCCGTGCTGAACGCATGACGCGGTCGCACGCCTCCACTCAGAACGCGAGCGCCTGCTGCACCGGATGGTGGGCGCCGCGCTCGAACCCCGCACCTTCGAGCGACAGCAGCGCGCGCTTGCGATCGATGCCGCCCGCATAGCCGGTCAGGCTGCCCGACGCGCCGACCACGCGATGGCACGGCACCATGATCGACACCGGGTTCCGGCCGACCGCACCGCCCACGGCGCGCGCGCCACTCATCGGCAACCCGACGCGCTCGGTGATGTCGCCGTACGTCACGAGTTCGCCGAACGGAATCGCGAGCAGTTCCTTCCATACCCGTCGTTGAAACGCGGTGCCTCGCAGGTGTATCGGCACCGAGAACGTTTCGCGCATGCCGGTGAAGTACTCGGCAACTTCTTCCGCGACCTTGCGCGCCAGCGGCGACATCGCGAGCGCGTCTGCTTCGGTCACGATCGCAACCGGCGGGAAGTATTTCTGGCCGACGAAGTAGAGGCCCGTCAGCGCATCGTCCTCGATGCGCACGGCGATGTCGCCTAGCGGGCTCGGAATCAGGTGAGCGGGTGTCATCGCAACACATCTCCATGAAGGCGCCACACGTGCAGTGCGGCATACGCGCGCCACGGCGCCCAGCGCGCCGCATGCGGCGCGGATGATGGCACACGGGCGCGTTCGGTGCGCGCGGGCAGCCAAGCATCGTCGGCCGGGAACGCATTCGGCCAGGCCATCGCGCGCATCGCGACGTACTGCACCGCGTGTTCGTCGAAGCCGGGTAGCGCGCGCAATGCATCAAGCGTCGTGTCGAGCGGCGCCATCGGTTCGAGTGAGAGCGTGCCGTCGTCGACTGCGCGGGCGAGCGACACGATCGCCTGTGCGGGTTCGCGCGCGATGCCAATCGTTTCGAGGGCGGAAGGCGGCAGGGCCGCCAGCGTCGCGGCGGAGGGCAGCGCGTGTGTGAGGCCGCGCGGCGCGCCTTCGATCGATGTGCCGAAACGTTCGGCGATGCGTGCCAGCACCGGCGTGCCCGTATGCGTCGCCGCAAGCCGTTCGCCCGCGATCGCACGGATCGCGATCTCGATGCCGTCGAACGCACCGGGGACACGCAGGCCCGGTGAGCCGCTGGCGAGTTCGCCGAGATGCGCGTCGATCACGTCGGGGCGGCTGTCGAGATCGAACAGCCGCCGCACACGCGCGAGCACGGCCGGTACGACCGGCGTCAACGCGGGCGATACGGTGACGGCCAGCGCGAAGCGCTGCGGCACGTGCGCGACGGACAACCAGCCGGCCACGCGCCCGTTATCGACGTTGGTGCTCCCGTTCCGGTTCGGCAGTTCGACGACACGCACATAACCCTGCGCATCGATCCGCTCGACACCGTCGATCTGCCGCTGCGCGAGAAAGCGCATCAGGTCGTCCCAAGCGAACGGCGGGCGATACGGCAGCGGAAACGTCATGTCGCCATCGGCCGACGCGCGGGCTCCTTTGCGCAGCCGGAGTGGATTGAGGCCGTAACGCTGCAGGAACAGGTCGTTGAAGCGCCGCACGCTGCCGAACCCGGCCGTGGACGCGACGACGGCCACCGGCAGCGCGGTATCGGTCAGCAGCCGCTTGGCCATCAGCAGCCGGTGCGTTTGCGCGAACTCGACCGGCGACACGCCGAACTGCGCGCCGAAGATCCGGCGCAAGTGGCGTTCGGTCACGCCGACCCGCTGCGCGAGCGCATCGACGGAATGGGCGTTCAGGAAACCGTCCTCGATCAGCGTGGCGGCCGCGTCGGCGAGCGTGCCGGACAGGTCGAGCAGCCCGTGGCCGGGCGCGAGCTCGGGGCGGCAGCGCATGCAGGGTCGAAAGCCGGCTTTCTCGGCGGCCGCGGCGCTCGGGTAGTAGCTGCAGTTCTGCGCCTTCGGCGGCTTCACCGGGCAGACGGGGCGGCAATACACGCCCGTCGTCGCGACGCCGACGAAGAACCAGCCGTCGAAGCGGCGGTTCCGCGAAAGCAGGGCGTCGTAGCAGGTGTCGGGATCGAGGCGCATGAGACGACTGTAAACCATCCCGCCCGCCGATTCTGGCTGGAATCGGACATGTGTCTCGGCGGCCGTCCTCGGGTGCGCCGGCCAGGAAAATCCCGGAAAAACGGTTAATGCCATGTAGTGAAACAGTCGTCTCTTTTGCCGTGACAATTTTGAGATGACTCATCGAAATCCCCGACTGACAGGGCGCCGGCGCACGACCTATCCTTTGAAAAACGTTTTCCAGATTGATCGACGGAATCGGTCGTGCGCGACAGGCGCGCCGCTGTCCGTCCCGGCGCCGGTCGCCGGTCAACGAACATCGTGCGGCGCGACGGGCGCGGCCGCGAATCGGAGACATTCATGCAATCTGCCGTCGTCGGCGCCGTGCGCGCTGCCGCCAGCCGCTACCGCTGGACCGTCTGTGCGCTGCTGTTTTTCGCGACCGTCATCAACTACATGGATCGGCAGATCCTCGGCCTGCTCGCGCCGATGCTCCAGCACGACATCGGCTGGAGTCAGGTGCAGTACGGCCGCATCGTGATGGCGTTTTCCGCGTTCTATGCGCTGGGCCTGCTCGGCTTCGGGCGCATCGTCGACCGGCTCGGCACGCGCATCTCGTATGCGCTGGCGATGCTGGTGTGGAGCATCGCCGCAATGCTGCACGCGGCGGTCGGCTCGGTGATGGGCTTCGCGTTCGTACGCGCGCTGCTCGGGATCGGCGAGGGCGGCAACTTCCCGGCCGCGATCAAGACGACGGCCGAATGGTTTCCGCGCCGCGAACGCGCGCTCGCCACCGGCATCTTCAACTCGGGCGCGAACATCGGCGCGGTGTTCGCGCCGGCGATCATCCCGGCGATCGCGGTGGCCTACGGCTGGCGCGCGGCGTTCGTGATCGTCGGCGCGATCGGCATCGTGTGGCTCGCGGTGTGGCTCGTGCTCTATCGTCAGGCCGATACGCGCGCGCTCGCCGCGGAGTACGACGAGCCGCGCGACGAATCGGAAGCGCTCGACGCGGCGAACGCGAATGCCGGCGCGCCGCGCTGGGGCGAACTGATCCGCAAGCGCGAGACGTGGGCGTTCCTGATCGGCAAGTTCCTGACCGACCCGGTGTGGTGGTTCTACCTGTTCTGGCTGCCGAAGTGGCTCAACGAATCACGCGGGATGGACATGCAGCACATCGGCCTGCCGCTCGTCTGCATCTATGCGCTGACGACGGTCGGCAGCATCGGCGGCGGCTGGCTGTCGTCGACGCTGCTGCGCGCGGGCTGGAGCGTGAACGGCGCGCGCAAGACGGCGATGCTGATCTGCGCATGCTGCGTGCTGCCGATCGCGTTCGTGTCGCAGGTGCAGAGCCTGTGGGCCGCGGTGCTGATCGTCGGGCTCGCCGCCGCCGCGCACCAGGGCTGGTCGGCGAACCTGTTCACGACGGCGTCCGACCTGTTCCCGCGCCGCGCGGTGGCATCGGTGGTCGGCATCGGCGGGATGGCGGGTTCGATCGGCGGCGTGCTGTTCTCGGAAGTGATCGGCCAGGTGCTGCAACGCACGGGCCACTACTGGGTGCTGTTCGCGATCGGTGCGTCGGCCTACCTGATCGCGTTGGGCGTGATGCACATGCTCACGCCGAAGATGAAGCCTGCGCAACTCGCCGCGTAATCGTGTAATCGCGTGTCCGCAAACGAACGCGCCGCCCTTGGGCGGCGCGTTTTCTTTTGCAGGCGCGAAAACGGGGGACTCAGCCGACCGCGGCCGTCGACGCGCGCATGATCAGCCGCGGCTCGAACGTCGAATAGCTCGCATCGGTGCGACCCGCGAGCGCGTCGATCAGCTTCTGCATCGCGAGCTCGCCCATGTTCTCGCTCTGGATGTCGACGGTCGTCAGCGCGGGCGCCGCGTATTCGCCGTACGGCACGTTGTCGATGCCGGCGACCGACACATCCTGCGGCAACCGGAAACCGAGCGACGTGGCCTCCTTCATGAAGCCGAGCGCGATCAGGTCGTTGTAGCAGATCACGGCTTGCGGGCGCTGCGGCCCGAGCATCACGCGCGAACACGCACGCTCGCCGGCTTCGGCGGTCGGCGCATGCGCATCGTGCACGTCGAGCGTGAGCCCGGCTTCCGCGAGACAGTCGCGGGCGCCCTGGATCCGCTCATCGTTCACGCGCGCCGTGCCGAAGCCGAGATACGCGATGCGCGTGTGGCCGAGATTGAGCAGGTGGCGCGCAAGCATGTAGGTCGACAGCCGGTTGTCGATGCCGACGCTCGGAATCGGCAGGCCGGGGCTGCGACGCAGCAGCACGAGCGGTTTGTTGAGATCGAGCATCCAGCCGGCTTCTTCATCCGGCATCCGCGTGCTGACGATCAGCCCGTCGACGCGCTGCGCGAGCGCCTCGATCAGCGAGCGTTCGCGCGCCTGGCTCTCTTCAGTATCGACGAGCAGCAGCGTGTAGTCGTGCTGCAGCGCGACGCGGTTCGCGCCTTTCACCACGTTCGTGAAGTGCGGGTTGCTGATGTCGAGGATCACGAGGCCGATCGTGCGCGTGCGGCCGGTGATCATCGAGCGCGCGAGCGGATTCGAACGGTAGCCGAGCCGGTCGATCGCCTCCTTGAGCCGTGCCTCGACGGTCGGCGAGAAGCGCTGCGTGCCGTTCACGTACTTCGATACCGTCGCGACCGACACGCCTGCTTCCGCCGCCACGTCGCGGATCGTCGGGGAAACTTTTTTCATTCGAAGGGTAACGTTTTCGTTCCGTAAGGCCGGATTGTGGCAGAAAAAGGGCGCGCGCGGCCACGCGCCGATATCGGGAAAGTGCGGATGGCTGCGGATGGGTTCGGCCATTGACGTTCGGCGGTGCGCCCGCGTATAGTTGGAAAACGTTTTCCGATTCAGTCAGAATTCAGGTCAGATTCAAGGAGAGTCAATGAACGCCTCATCCACCGGCGCGCGCAAACCGTTCGGGCGCCTGCTGCTGACGGGCGCGGCCGGCAACCTCGGCCGCCAGTTGCGCGGCGCGCTCGCCGACTGGGCCGACGTCGTGCGCGTCAGCGACATCGCGACGCTCGGCGACGCGGCCGCGCATGAAGAAACCCGCGTCGTCGACCTGGCCGACCGGGCCGCGGTGATGCAGCTGGTCGACGGCGTGGACGCGATCGTCCACCTCGGCGGCATTTCGGTCGACGCGCCGTTCGACGATCTCGTCGGCGCGAACATCACCGGCACGTACAACCTGTACGAAGCCGCGCGCAAGCACGGCGTGAAGCGCGTCGTGTTCGCGAGCTCGAACCATGCGATCGGTTTCCATCCGGTCACGGAAGTGCTCGACGCCGATTCGCCGCTGCGCCCCGACAGCCTGTACGGCGTGACGAAGTGCTTCGGCGAATCGCTGTCGCGCTACTACTTCGACCGCTTCGGGATCGAGACCGTGTGCCTGCGGATCGGCTCATCGTTCGAAGTGCCGAAGAATCCGCGCATGCTCGTGACGTTCCTCAGCTATCGCGACTTCATCGAGCTGGTGCGCTGCTCGCTGCTGACGAACCGCGTCGGGCACGCGATCGTGTACGGCGCGTCGGACAACCCGGTGAAGTGGTGGGACAACACGAAGGCCGGCTTCCTCGGCTTCCGCCCGCGTGACAGCTCCGAGCAGTTCGCCGGGCTGTTCCCGGTGACGGCGCCGACTGCCGACTACGACGATCCCGCGCAGCGGTTCCAGGGCGGCGGGTTCGTCGTCGGCGAGCCGATGGAGCGCAACGCGTCGTAAGCGTCGCCGGCGCCGCGCCTCAGCGCAGGATGTCGGTCGCCTTGTGCCGCTCGTCGACGCCGTCGATCAGGATCAGCGGGCCGCTCGCGTGCCGCGCGCGCAGCGGCTGGATCTGCCGATACGCATCCGATTCGTACCACGCGCGCGCCGTGTCCGGATCGGGAAACGCGATCGCGATCAGGTCGCCGCGCCACACGCCTTCACGCACGTCTGGCCGCGCGCCGTGAATCACGAAATGACCGTCGTACGGCGCGAGCGTGCCGTCGATGCGTTCGAGGTATTCGACGATGTCGTCGCACATCTCGACGTCGTGCAGGTGGGCGATGGCGTAGGCGGTCATGGCAGGCTCCTCGATGTGATGCGGTTCATGCGTCGATGGAGCCATCATCGCGGCGCGGGCGGTGCGCGTCGATTACCTGCGACGTAAGCAAATCTGCGCGGCTGCGAAAGGGGGCAGGCGCGTGCCGGCAGACATACTGCGCGTGCGGCACGGCAGTGTCCGCGCATACCGCTTGTCCGCACGCATCGCCAGTCGCGGCGCGGCGGCGTGGCGTCGCCGTCAATGCGCGTTGCTGCAAGCCGGATCGGTGCCTCGCCGCTCGGCCGAATCACACCAGTAACCCGGCCGCCACGCTTCGAACGTGACCGCTTTCGCCGCATCGGCGCGCGTGACGCGCACCGGGTCGGCTTTCAGCGCGTCGCCGTTCGGGTCGTCGTTGAAGCGCCAGTTCCGGAACACCTCGCGATGGAACACCCACGTGCGATGCGCGTTGTCGTAGCGAAACGTGACACGGTCGCGCCAGTGGTCATGGCCCGCGAATACGCCCTGTTCGACCGTGAAGGTGCGCGGTTCGATCGTGAGCGCGTTCTCGGCGACGCCATCGAGATACGGGTCGCCCATCCCGCCTTCGTCGGCTTTCATGATCACGGTGTCGTTGCGCGCTGCGAGCCGGTAGTGCCCGTCCTTGCCCGGCAGGAAGATCATCAGCGGACGCAGCGACGCCTTGCGCGTCGAGTCGTCGGCCCGATGCGCGACGACGACATAGCCGACATGGGGGCTGTCGGTCAGTCGTCCTGACGCGGCATCCATCGCTTCGTAGCCGGCGGGCAACTGCGCGACGATGTCGTCCGGAAGGTCGGGGGCGGCGGGGCACGCGAACGACGCAGGCGTATCGGCGCACGTCCTGGCGCAAGCGCTGCCGATGCCGATGCCGAACGTCAGCAGTGCGGCGACGAGGAGTCCTTTGATGCCGGGGATCGTCATGCGAATCGGGTCTTGAAGTCGCGCTGCGGAAGCCGGCGCACACGCGTCGACCCGTCTCGCCGCAGCGAAGGTTGGTTGTTCGTCAGGTGACGCAGTGTAACCAGTCATGCGCGCTTGCGTGTCGGCCGCGGGGCCGACAGCGGTGCCGGTGCCGACGCCGGCGCTTCGTCGGCCTGCGCGCTCAGCCGGTCGAGCATCCGTTGCGCGGTTTCCGCGCAATCCTCGCCCTCCGGCTTGTTCTCGATCTCGTCGATCAGCACCTCCAGATGTTGCCGGTTCTGCGCGAGACGCTGTTCGAGCAGCACGATTTCCTCGACCTTGTGCCGCAGCGCGACCAGCAACTCGTCGCGCGGCCACGCGCCGAGATCGGGCGGACACACCGCGCGGATCTCGTCGAGCGTAAAGCCCGCGCGCTGCGCGCGGTCGATGATCGCGAGCCGCATCAACGCTTCCGACCCGTATTCCCGATAGCCGTTGGCCTGCCGACGGGCCGGTTCGAGCAGCCCGCTCGCTTCGTAGAAGCGGATGCGGGACGCCGCGAGGCCGCTCGCCTTCGCCAGTTCGCCGATTTTCATGCGGTGCTCCAAAAGGGCTTGACCTTGAAGTTGACTTTAAAGTTATCGTTGGGCATCGTCAATCGAGGGTGCCCTCCATGAACCTGTTTACACCGCTGACACTGCCCAACGGGGCGGTGATTCCGAACCGTCTGGCCAAGGCCGCGATGGAAGAGAACATGGCCGATGCGAACCACGCACCGTCCGACGCGTTGCTGCGCCTGTACCAGGCGTGGGCCGACGGCCAGGTCGGCCTGATCCTGACCGGCAACGTGATGGTGGACGGCCGCGCGATGACGGGGCCGAACGGCGTCGTGCTCGAGAGCGATGCGCATCTCGACCGCTTCCGCCGCTGGGCGCAGGTGGCGCGCTCGGGCGGCGCGCACGTGTGGATGCAGATCAATCACCCGGGGCGCCAGATGCAGGCGGCGCTCGGCCAGACGACGCTCGCGCCGTCGGCCGTGCCGCTCGCGCTCGGTGCGCTGTCGAAGCAGTTCCCGGTGCCGAAGGAGATGACGCCGGCCGATATCGCCGACGTGCAGCGGCGCTTCGTGCGTGCCGCGCAACTCGCGGAGCAGAGCGGCTTCACCGGCGTGGAGATTCACGCGGCGCACGGCTATCTGCTGAGCCAGTTCCTGTCGCCGCTGACGAACCGCCGCCAGGACCAGTGGGGCGGCAGCATCGAGAATCGCGCACGCCTGCTGCTCGACATCGTGCGGGACGTGCGTGCGACGGTATCGCCGGAATTCGCGGTCGCGGTCAAGCTGAACTCGGCCGATTTCCAGCGCGGCGGCTTCAGCGCGGAGGATGCGAAGCGCGTGGTCGAACTGCTGAATCCGCTCGGCGTCGATCTCGTCGAACTGTCGGGCGGCAGCTATGAAGTGCCGGCGATGCAGGGCGAGGCGCGCGACGGGCGCACGCTGGCCCGCGAAGCGTATTTCCTCGAATTCGCGCGCGACATCACGGCCGTCGCGCGGATGCCGCTGATGGTCACGGGCGGCATCCGGCGTCGCGTGGTTGCCGAGCAGGTGGTCGACAGCGGCGTGGCGATGGTCGGCATCGCGACCGCGCTGTCGATCGAGCCGAACCTGCCGCGCGACTGGCGGGCCGGCAAGGACAGCGCGCCGGTGCTGGAACCGATCCGCTGGAAGAACAAGGCGCTGGGCGCGCTGGCCAACATGGCCGTCGTCAAGTTCCAGCTCACGCGGCTCAGCGAGGGCAGGCGCACGCACCCGCAGGTGTCGCCGCTGCGCGCGCTGGTCAGGCAGCAACTGGCCGCGCAGTGCCAGACGCGGCGCTACCGGAAGTGGATGGCGGGGCGCGCGGCGGGCACGCGTGCGTGACGTGCGGTCATGCGGCCCGGCGAGTTGTGCGTCGGGCCGCTGTTCGCCGATCCAGGGCGTTCATGCGGTTGCGTGAGTGGCCGTGCATTCGCGGCGAGGTCGCGATGCATGCCCCCGCCGCAGTGCATGCGCACTGGCGGCGGGTGCGGCGCATTGCACCGTGCCGCATCAGAACCGGTAGTTCGCCACCACTTCAAGCCGCCGGTCGTTGCCGAGCAGGTACTGCGTCTCGTTGTAGTACGCGGACTGCACGAAGCGCCGGTTGAATACGTTGTACGCACGTGCGGTGATCGTCGTGTCCTTGCGCGGCTTCCACGCGAGGCCGAGGTCGACGGTGGTGTACGACGGCATCACGAGCTGGTTCGCGGTGTCGGCGAAACGCTTGCCGACGTACTTGACGCCCGCGATGCCCATCCAGTCCGGCGCGAAACGCCAGCTCACCCACAGGTTCGCGAGCCGCTGCGGCACCGACACCGGCACGTTGCCCGCGCGCGACACCGTCGTGCCGCCGGACGTCTGCTGGAAGTCGTCGTATTTCGCGCGCAGGATCGACACGTTCGCGTCGACCCGCCAATCCTTCGCGATCTCCGCGCCGACCGTGGCCTCGAGCCCGCGCGACGACTGCTGGCCGATCTGAATCGACTGGTTCGGGTTCAGCGGATCGGCGCTCAGGAGATTGCTCTTGACGATCCGGTACGCGGCCAGCGTCCATTCCGCCTTGCCGCCGAGGAACGACTGCTTCACGCCGATCTCGATCTGCCGGCCGGTCGCGAGCGTGAAGTTCGCCTTCGACGCATTCAGCGACAGCAGCGAGCTGATCGGATCGGCCGCGACCGAGTACTGGCCGTACACGGCGAGGCCGGGCTGCACGTCGTACACGGTGCCGATGCGCCAGCCCGTGTTCGCGAACACCTTCGTGAATGCGCCGCCGTTCACGAGATCGTCGCGGTTCACGCTTGCGTGGTCGTAGCGCAGCCCGCCGATCACCGACCAGCGCGGCGTGATCTCCAGCCGGTTCTCGGCGAACAGCGCGTACTGATTCGCCTGGCTGCGGTACTTCGGATAGGTGCCGGCCGTGTTGATGAAGCTGCCCGGATCGAAGTTGAACGGATCGACCGTCGACGTGCCCGAATACGGCGAATTGTTGTCGTGCTGGAACGTCGTGTGATTGAACTCGACGCCCATCGAGAACGTGTTGCGCATCCCGAGCAGCGCGGTGGTGACGGTGGCCGCCGTCACGTTGCCGTACTGCTCCTGGTCGTGGAAGATTTCCGTGAAGCTGCTGCGCCGCACTTGCGCGGTCGACGGCAGGTACGTGTAGTACTCCGCATCCTTCCAGTGGCGGTTGCTCTTCATCCGGTACAGCGTGCTCGTCACGTTCAGGCTGTCGCTCGGCTGCCAGTTCGCCGACACCGTCGCCCAGCTGTCGCGGAACGCGATGTCGCTGTCGCCGACGTTGTAGTTCTTCTTGTCGAGTGCGCGATCGCGCGCGCCGTTCACGAGCGGCACGCCGAAATACTGCATCGGATGCTGGAAGCCCTGCGCGTACGACGCGGTCACGTACAGGTCGGACGTCACGTCGTAGCGCAGCGCGCCGGAGATCGACAGGTTGCGCGAATTGCCGCGGTCGACCCAGTTCGACGAACGGTTGCCGCTGATGTCGAAGCGGTACGACAGCTTGTCGTTGATCGCGCCGCCGCTGCCGAACGCAACCCGCGCCGTGCCCTCGGTGCCGCCGCCGACCTGCAGCTCGTTCCGGATCGCGCCGCGCGTCGGCTTCTTCGGCACGATGTTGACGACACCGCCGATCGAGCCTTCGCCGTAGATCACCGACGCCGGGCCGCGCAGCACGTCGATATGGTCGACCGACCACGTGTCGAACGGAAACGTGATGCCGATCGCGCCGTACGGCCGCACGCCGTCATAGAGCTGCGTGACCGACGACGCGCCGACGAAGCCGCGCGCGCCGAGCTCCGAGCCGCCGTTGCCCGGATGCGGCGACGCGCTGATGCCGGCGGCGCGGCTCACCGCGTCGACGATCGCGCTGTCGCCGCGCGTGTCGAGCGTCTTGCGATCGATCTGCTCGACGCTCGCGGGCGTTTCGAGCGAAGTCAGGCCGAGACGGCTGCCGGTGTCGAGCGGCTGCGTGAGCGGTGTCATCTTCTGGGCGTTGACGCGAATCGGTGCGAGCGTCGCGCCGGTGCTCGCGGCATCGCTTTCCTGTGCTTGCCCGGCGGGCGAGAAGGCCGCGAGGACGGCGGCAGGCAGCATCAATCTG
This sequence comes from Burkholderia sp. Ap-955, assembly GCF_011753045.1. Taxonomy (NCBI): domain Bacteria; kingdom Pseudomonadati; phylum Pseudomonadota; class Betaproteobacteria; order Burkholderiales; family Burkholderiaceae; genus Burkholderia; species Burkholderia sp. Ap-955. The sequence continues at coordinate 2,344 of NZ_VWWH01000056.1, read as the reverse complement.
AACTTCATGTTTCGGTATCCTTTGAATCTGTTCAATGCGGTGTTTCTTGTCAGGCCGGGCATCAGAACGCGTACCGCATGCCGGCGAACACGCTGCGCCCTTCGCCCGGATAGAAGATCGCGGCGTTCGCCGTGCGCGCATCCGCGACCGTGCTGATGTCGCTCACATAGCGCTTGTTGGTCAGGTTGCGCGCGTCGACGAACAGCGAGAGGCCATTGCGGAAGTCGTAGCCGGCCTGCAGCCCGAGCAGCGTGTAGCTCGGCACGCGCAACGTGTTCGCATCGTCGGCCCACGCGCCCGACGGCACCCAGTCAAGCGTCGCCGCGATGTGGAAGCCGCTCGGCCGCGCGTAACCCAGCGTTGCGCGCAGCACGTTCAGCGGCACGCCCGCGATCCGGTTGTTGCCGTACTGCGGGTCGTTCTTGAAGCGGAAGTCGTTCAGGTTCCAGATGCCCGACAGCGTGACCTTGTCACCCGCGCCGCGCCCGGTGACGTTGCGCAGCAACTCGACCGACGCGCCGGCCTCGATCCCTTGCAGCACCGTCTTGTTCGCATTGAACGTCGACGCCGGGACATCCGGGTTCGTCGTGTACTGCAGCAGCTGGTCGCGCACGAGCGAGCGATAGGCGGTCACGTCCCAGCTCACGCGCTCGCGCGAGCCGCGCGTGCCGAACTCGAGGGTCCACGCGTGCTGCGCCGCGAGCGGCGTGAAGCGCGTCGTGTTCGAGAAGGTCTGCGTGAGGTCGGTGAAGTCGGGCACGTCCTGGCTGCGCGTGATGTCGACGTAGGCCTGGGTGTTCGCATCCGGCTGCCACAGCAGCCCGAGCTTCGGATTGACGCCGCTGTAGCTCGCGTTCGTCGACTTGTAGTTCGGGTCGCGCGGCAGCCCGCCGTTGTCGATGTACTCGCGCACCGAGTGCAGCACCTTCACGCCCGTCATCAGCGCGACCGTCGGCACGAAGAACAGCCGGTTCTCCACGTACGCCTCGTAGTTGAACGCCGTCTGCGTCGAGTCGAGCGTCTGCGCGCCCTTGTTGCCGTTGACGTTCACGTACTGGTTCGCCTGCGTGCGGCCGCCGAAGAAGCGCGCACCGACGATCAGGTCGTTGCGCATCCCGCCGAGCGTCAGGTGGCCCGTGTAGCGCGGCGCGAAGCCGTAGGTCCAGCCGTCCTGGTCGAGCGCCTGGAAGATCGGGTGATAGAGGCTTTTGTGGATCGCCCACGTGTCGAACTGCAGTTCGCCCGAATCGAGCTTCACCGTCGTGCGGTTCGCGATTCGCTCGGTGCGGGTGTTGCGCGCCTGGTCGCCCGATATCGCGTTCGGCGCGGCCCGGGTCGGATTGTTCAGCGCGTCGGACAGCGACAGCGTGCCGGGCAGCAACTGGTCGACGACGTACACGCCGACGTAGAAGCGCGTCTCGACCGTCGGGCTGAACCGGTAGCCGACGTTCGCGTTGAACTGCTCGTATTGCCCCTTCGAATGATCGCGGTAGCCGTCCGCGTGATTGACGCTGAAGTTCGCGAGGAAGTCGAGCGGGCCGAGCACGCGCGAGATCTGCGCGCTGGTGCGCACCGTGCCGTAGCTGCCGCCTTCCACGCGCACGATGTTCGGCGCGTCGGCGGTATGGGCGGTCGGCGCGATGAAGTCGATCGCGCCGCCGAGTGTCGACGCCCCGTACGCGAGGCCGTTGCCGCCCTTGTAGACCTGCACCGCCTGCAGCGCGAGCGGATCGATCTGGTAATAGTCGCCGCTGCCGTCCGCGAGGTTGGTCGGGATGCCGTCCTGCAGAATCTCGAGGCCGCGCGTATGGTACGAGCGGGCGATCCCCGAGCCGCGAATCGACAGCCGCAGCTCCTGGCCGTAGCGGTTCTCGACGAACACGCCGGGCACGTCCTTCAGCACGTCGCGCAGCGTGAACGCGTAGGTGTTCCGGTAGCTGTCGGCATCGACGAAGCCCACCGAGCCGACCGTCTGCTCGAGCGTGCGCTTCAGCTTGCCGGTCGATGTCGATGTCAGCGAGTCCATCTCGCGGGTTGCGTTGACGTGGATCGCGGGCAGCGTCGACGCGGCCGGTGCATCGGTGGGCGCGTCGGCGCCTTGCGCGCAGGCGGCCGACGCGAAGAGAACGGAAATCGCGCCGGATAGCGCGGCGGCAATACGGGTCGAGGTAAACATGTCGTTGTACGTATGGTTATGGTGACGATGACGAGTCGGACACGATGCGCGCCATGCGCGGCGCCGGCCGCCGCGCGTGGTCACGCGCGCGGGTTCGGCATCGGGCACCGGCAGGGCGGGCAGGCGAAGCGGACGGCGCCGCGCGGTATGCGGCGGCGCGGTCGCGAG
>NZ_VWWH01000055.1:0-48965 GCF_011753045.1 Burkholderia sp. Ap-955 | reverse complement strand
CGGGCGGCTCGCGGGCGCCGTGCCGTACGCACCGGCCGCGCCGGCGAAGGCCGGCACGAACACCGGCACGGTCGCGGCTTCGGGCTTCTTGCGCGCGAGCGCAGCCCGGCGGGCGACAGCCAGACGGTCGGTGGTCGCGGCTGGCAGGTCGGCCGTGCGCTCGTCCAGCGCGCGGCGCACCTTCAACGCGAATTCGTGTTCTCGATTTGCGGGAGCGGAGCTCATAGCGTGATTCCTTTGGCCTTGAGCGCGTGCGCCAGCGTGTGGGTGGCCCGTGAGCAGTGCGTCTTCACGCTGCCCTCGGAGCACCCCATTGCGGCGGCAGTCTCGGCGACATCCATATCTTCCCAATAACGCATCAGGAACGCTTCCCGTTGACGCGCCGGAAGTTTCTGGATTTCTTCGTCGATCAGGGCCAGAACCTGCTCTCGTTCGAGGCGGTGCTCGCTGCTCTCGACGCCCGCGTTGTCGTCCGCGGATTCGAGTGTTTCGAGCGGGTCGAAGTCGTCGTCGTCGCTGTTGTTCAGCGACGAGAAGAGCGTGACCCACGTGTTGCGGACTTTCTGCCGGCGGAACCAGTCGTGGATCGCGTTCTGCAGGATCCGCTGAAAAAGCAGCGGCAGCTCGGCCGCCGGCCGGTCGCCGTACTTCTCCGCAAGCTTGATCATCGCGTCCTGCACGATGTCGAGCGACGCATCGTCGTCACGCACGGCGTACGCAGCCTGCTTGAACGCGCGCCTTTCGACGCCCGCCAGAAAGTCGGCGAGTTCCTTGTCTGATGCCATTCCGTGAAGGTATGCGCTGCGGGCCGCTGCGTGGTGTAAAAGGTCGAAAAATTTCGTAAAACCCGCGGATGCTATCAAATTTTTGCGCCGCTTGGCACCGGGTTGGGCGCCGCACGTTGCGCGCGAGCCGCGGCGGCGGGGTGCCGGGCGGCGCCCATGATGCGCTGCGGGATATTTTGCTTGACGACCCAATCGCGACCCGCTATCGTCAATGATTCGCAACATGAAGTGATGGTCTCATTTGAGGCTGGCCCAAGAAGCCTGCCCTTCAAACTGGACGCGCCGCTTGAACCCGAGCCACAAGCCCGGCAGAGAGCACCCGATCAATTTTTTGCCGAAAATTCGAAAGGTCAAAATGAACATGCCCAGCGCGGAATTCTCCACGTCGGAACCCCTTTCCCCTCCCGATAGCGACTCCATCGGCGGTACCGTGCTCATGAAGGCACTGGCCGATGAAAACGTCGAATTCATCTGGGGCTACCCCGGCGGCTCGGTACTCTACATCTACGACGAGCTTTACAAGCAGGACAAGATTCAGCACGTGCTGGTGCGCCACGAACAGGCGGCCGTGCACGCAGCCGATGCGTATGCGCGTTCCACCGGCAATGTCGGCGTCTGTCTCGTGACGTCGGGCCCCGGTGTCACCAACGCGGTGACCGGCATCGCCACGGCGTACATGGATTCGATCCCGATGGTCGTGATCAGCGGCCAGGTGCCCACGGCCGCGATCGGCCAGGATGCCTTCCAGGAGTGCGACACCGTCGGCATCACGCGTCCGTGCGTGAAGCACAACTTCCTCGTGAAGGACGTGCGTGACCTCGCGGAAACCGTCAAGAAGGCGTTCTATATCGCCCGCACCGGCCGTCCGGGCCCGGTGCTGATCGACATCCCGAAGGACATCTCGAAGACGCCGTGCGAATACGAGCCCGTCAAGAGCGTGTCGCTGCGTTCGTACAACCCGGTCACGAAGGGCCATTCGGGCCAGATCCGCAAGGCCGTGTCGCTGCTGCTGACGGCGAAGCGCCCGTACATCTACACGGGTGGCGGCATCATCCTCGCCGACGCGTCGCGTGAACTGAACCAGTTCGCGGACCTGCTCGGCTACCCGGTCACGAACACGCTGATGGGCCTGGGCGGCTATCGCGCGTCGGACAAGAAATTCCTCGGCATGCTCGGCATGCACGGCACCTACGAAGCGAACATGGCGATGCAGCACTGCGACGTGCTGATCGCGATCGGTGCCCGCTTCGACGACCGCGTGATCGGCGATCCGGCGCACTTCGCGTCGCGTCCGCGCAAGATCATCCACATCGACATCGACCCGTCGTCGATCTCGAAGCGTGTGAAGGTCGACATCCCGATCGTCGGCGACGTGAAGGAAGTGCTGAAGGAGCTGATCGAGCAACTGCAGACGGCCGAGCATGGCCCCGACACCGAGGCGCTCGCGCAATGGTGGAAGGACATCGAGGGCTGGCGCTCGAAGGACTGCCTGAAATACGACCGCGAAAGCGAGATCATCAAGCCGCAGTACGTGGTGGAGAAGGCGTGGGAGCTGACGGACGGCAATGCGTTCGTGTGCTCGGACGTCGGCCAGCACCAGATGTGGGCGGCGCAGTTCTACCGTTTCAACAAGCCGCGTCGCTGGATCAACTCCGGCGGCCTCGGCACGATGGGCTTCGGCCTGCCGGCAGCGATGGGCGTCAAGATGGCGCACCCGGACGACGACGTGCTGTGCATCACGGGCGAAGGCTCGATCCAGATGTGCATCCAGGAACTGTCGACCTGCCTGCAGTACGACACGCCCGTGAAGATCATTTCGCTGAACAACCGCTATCTCGGCATGGTTCGCCAGTGGCAGCAGATCGAATACAGCAAGCGCTATTCGCATTCGTACATGGATGCGCTGCCTGATTTCGTGAAGCTCGCCGAAGCGTACGGCCATGTCGGCATGCGGATCGAAAAGACCTCGGATGTGGAGCCGGCGCTGAAGGAAGCGCTGCGCCTGAAGGACCGCACCGTGTTTCTCGACTTCCAGACCGATCCGACCGAAAACGTCTGGCCGATGGTACAGGCCGGCAAGGGCATCACCGAGATGCTGCTCGGATCGGAAGATCTGTAACGGCGCGACGCGCGCCTGAGCCCGATGCGGCCGCCTTCACGAAGGGCGGCGCGGCACGCGGCAGCGCGCGGCGCGAGTGAATCGACACGGACACATTCTGGAAGAAGCGAACATGAGACACATCATTTCCGTCCTGCTGGAGAACGAACCGGGCGCGCTGTCGCGCGTGGTCGGTCTGTTTTCCGCACGCGGCTACAACATCGAAACCTTGACGGTGGCGCCGACCGAAGACCAATCGCTGTCGCGGCTCACCATCGTTTCCATTGGCTCCGACGACGTGATCGAACAGATCACGAAGCATCTGAACCGCCTGATCGAGGTGGTGAAAGTGGTGGACCTGACCGACGGTGCACACATCGAACGCGAGCTGATGCTGATCAAGGTCCGTGCAGTGGGCAAGGAGCGCGAAGAAATGAAGCGGATGGCGGACATTTTCCGCGGCCGCATCATCGACGTGACCGAAAAGACCTACACGATCGAATTGACGGGCGCGAGCGACAAGCTCGACGCATTCATCCAGGGGCTGGACGCGGGCGCGATCCTAGAGACCGTGCGCACCGGCAGCTCCGGCATCGGACGCGGCGAGCGCATCCTGAAGGTGTGATGCCAGACAGGCACGCCGGGTGCGCCGTCATGTCCCGGCCCGCAGTACTCCATCCGAACGAATTGTTGAATTTTTGAATTAGCGAAGGAACCATCATGAACGTTTTCTACGACAAAGACGCTGACCTCTCCCTCATCAAGGGCAAGCAAGTCACGATCATCGGCTACGGCTCGCAAGGCCATGCACACGCGCTGAACCTGAAGGACAGCGGCGTGAACGTGACGGTCGGCCTGCGCAAGGGCGGCGCGTCGTGGAGCAAGGCCGAAAACGCAGGCCTGTCGGTCAAGGAAGTCGCGGAAGCGGTGAAGAGCGCCGACGTCGTGATGATGCTGCTGCCGGACGAGCAGATCGCCGACGTGTACGCGAAGGAAGTCCACGCGAACATCAAGCAGGGCGCAGCGCTGGCATTCGCGCACGGCTTCAACGTCCACTACGGTGCGGTGATCCCGCGCGCCGACCTCGACGTGATCATGATCGCGCCGAAGGCACCGGGCCACACGGTTCGCGGCACGTACTCGCAAGGTGGCGGCGTGCCGCACCTGATCGCGGTTGCGCAGAACAAGTCGGGCGCGGCGCGCGACATCGCGCTGTCGTACGCGGCAGCGAACGGCGGCGGCCGTGCGGGCATCATCGAAACCAACTTCCGTGAAGAAACCGAAACCGACCTGTTCGGCGAGCAGGCCGTGCTGTGCGGCGGTACCGTCGAGCTGATCAAGGCCGGCTTCGAGACGCTGGTCGAAGCAGGCTACGCGCCGGAAATGGCGTACTTCGAGTGCCTGCACGAACTGAAGCTGATCGTCGACCTGATCTACGAAGGCGGCATCGCGAACATGAACTACTCGATCTCGAACAACGCCGAGTACGGCGAGTACGTGACGGGCCCGCGCATCGTCACGGAAGAGACGAAGAAGGCGATGAAGCAGTGCCTGACCGACATCCAGACGGGCGAGTACGCGAAGAGCTTCATTCTCGAGAACAAGGCCGGCGCGCCGACGCTGCAGTCGCGTCGCCGCCTGACGGCAGAGCACCAGATCGAGCAAGTCGGCTCGAAGCTGCGCGCGATGATGCCGTGGATCGCGAAGAACAAGCTCGTCGACCAGTCGAAGAACTAAGCACCGCGTGCTGTTCCGGCCCCTCGAATAGAGGGCCGGTACCAAAAAGCCGCCCGAAGGCAGCAGTGCCCCGGGCGGCTTTTGCTATCCTACGGGCTTTGCAATTCACCGAACACAGAACGAATCCATGAACTATCCTCATCCGATCATCGCGCGCGAAGGCTGGCCGTTCATCGCGATTGCAGCCGTCATTGCGCTGTTGATCCATGCTGTCGGGGGCTTCGGCTTCGCGTGGCCGTTCTGGCTGCTGCTGGTCTTCGTCGTCCAGTTCTTCCGCGACCCGCAGCGTCCGATCCCGGCGCAGCCGAACGCGGTGCTGTGCCCGGCGGACGGCCGCATCGTGGCGGTCGAGACCACGCAGGACCCGTACGCGAACCGCGAAGCGCTGAAGATCAGCGTGTTCATGAATGTCTTCAACGTTCATTCGCAGCGTTCGCCGGTCGATGGCGCGATCTCCAAGGTCGAGTACTTCCCGGGTGCGTTCCTGAACGCGGCGATCGACAAGGCGTCGACCGAGAACGAGCGTAATGCGGTCGTGATCCAGACGGCGAGCGGCAAGACCGTGACCGCCGTGCAGATCGCCGGCCTCGTCGCACGCCGGATCCTCTGCTACGTGCGCGCCGGCGAACCGCTGTCGCGCGGCCAGCGCTACGGTTTCATCCGCTTCGGTTCGCGCGTCGACGTGTACCTGCCGCTCGGCAGCCGCGCGAAGGTGTCGATCGGCGAGAAGGTCTACGCGTCGTCGACGATCCTCGCCGAACTCGAACAGTAAGCGGCGGGGCGCACGATGGCCGCATTCAAACCGCGTCGGCCGCGCAACGGCGCCGGCCAGACGCCACGTCCGTTCCGCCGCAACAAGGTGATGGCGCCCGAATCGGGGCCCATCGAGAGCCGCCGCGCCGCGCGCCAGCGGTTCCTGAAGACGCGCGGCATCTACCTGCTGCCGAACGCGTTCACGACTGCCGCGCTGTTCTGCGGCTTCTTCGCGGTCGTGCAGGCGATGAACGTGCGCTTCGAGATCGCCGCGATCGCGATTTTCGTCGCGATGGTGCTCGACGGGATGGACGGGCGCGTGGCACGCATGACGCATACGCAGAGCGCGTTCGGCGAGCAGTTCGACAGCCTGTCGGACATGGTGTCGTTCGGCGTCGCGCCCGCGCTCGTGATGTACGAGTGGGTGCTGAAGGATCTCGGCCGCTGGGGGTGGCTCGCCGCGTTCGTGTACTGCTCGGGCGCCGCGCTGCGCCTCGCGCGCTTCAATACGAACATCGGCGTCGTCGACAAGCGATTCTTCCAGGGGCTGCCGAGCCCGGCCGCCGCCGCGCTGATCGCGGGCTTCGTGTGGCTCGCCACCGACAACCGCGTGCCGTTGAAGCTCGGCTGGCTGCCGTGGGTCGCGTTCGTGCTGACGATCTACGCGGGCGTGACGATGGTGTCGAACGCGCCGTTCTACAGCGGCAAGGCGCTCGACGTGCGGCACCGCGTGCCGTTCGCGGCGATCCTGCTGGTCGTCGTCGCGTTCGTGCTCGTCTCGTCCGATCCGCCGCTGATGCTGTTCTGCCTGTTCGTGCTGTACGGGCTGTCCGGCTACGTGTTCTGGGGCTACATGGCCATCCGCGGGCGCGCGAATCCGGCGCGCTCGTCGCAGCGCGATCACTGACGCACGCGCATTCTGTGCCCGGAAACGGCGGCCTCGGGGCCGCCGTTTTCATTTGTCCCCGGTTCGGCCCGTGCGGCCGGAAACCCGGGGTGCCGTCCGATTGCGCACCCAACGGAATGCCGCTATAGTCTTCGGCATGACTGCATTTTCCCGCCTCTCCCTCCTTCTAGCCGGTGCGCCGCTACGCGCGCTAGCTTTGGCGCGCCTGCCGCGCTGACCGTTCTCGCCCCCCGTCAAGCCTCGTCTGTTGTTGAGCGTCGCCAGCGGTGGCGCGATCTCGTTACGTTTGACTTCCGTATAAAGAGCCCTGGAGCCCCCCATGACAGACAAGCTGATCATTTTCGATACGACGTTGCGTGACGGCGAACAATCGCCCGGTGCGTCGATGACGAAGGAAGAGAAAATCCGCATTGCGAAGCACCTCGAGCGGATGAAGGTCGACGTGATCGAGGCCGGCTTCGCGGCCAGCTCGAACGGCGATTTCGACGCGATCCATACGATCGCCGGTCTCATAAAGGACAGCACGATCTGCTCGCTGGCGCGCGCCAACGACAAGGACATCCAGCGTGCGGCCGACGCGCTGAAGCCGGCCGAGAGCTTCCGGATCCACACGTTCATCGCGACGTCGCCGCTGCACATGGAGAAGAAGCTGCGGATGACGCCCGACCAGGTGTTCGAGCAGGCCCGCCTCGCCGTGCGCTTCGCACGCAAGTTCACCGACAACGTCGAATTCTCGCCGGAGGACGGCAGCCGCTCCGACATGGATTTCCTGTGCCGCGTGCTGGAAGCCGTGATCGCCGAAGGTGCGACGACGATCAACATCGCCGACACGGTCGGCTACGGCGTGCCGGAGCTGTACGGCAACCTCGTGAAGACGCTGCGCGAACGCATCCCGAACTCGGACAAGGCGATCTTCTCGGTGCACTGCCACAACGACCTCGGGATGGCGGTGGCGAACTCGCTCGCCGGCGTGAAGATCGGCGGCGCACGTCAGATCGAGTGCACGATCAACGGTCTCGGCGAGCGCGCGGGCAACACGTCGCTCGAAGAAATCGTGATGGCCGTGAAGACGCGCAAGGACTACTTCGGCCTCGACGTCGGCATCGACACGACGCAGATCGTGCCGACGTCGAAGCTCGTGTCGCAGATCACCGGCTTCGTCGTGCAGCCGAACAAGGCGGTGGTCGGCGCGAACGCGTTCGCGCACGCGTCGGGCATTCACCAGGACGGCGTGCTGAAGGCGCGCGACACCTACGAGATCATGCGCGCGGAAGACGTGGGCTGGACCGCGAACAAGATCGTGCTCGGCAAGCTGTCGGGCCGTAACGCGTTCAAGCAGCGCCTGCAGGAGCTCGGCGTGGCGCTCGACAGCGAGAGCGAACTCAATGCCGCGTTCATGCGCTTCAAGGATCTGGCCGACCGCAAGGCCGAGATCTTCGACGAAGACATCATCGCGATCGTGTCCGAGGAGTCGGCGCTCGCGCACGAGCAGGAGCACTTCAAGTTCGTGTCGCTGTCGCAGCACTCGGAAACGGGCGAGCAGCCGCACGCGAAGGTCGTGTTCGGGGTCGAGGGCAAGGAAGTGACCGGCGAGGCGCGCGGCAACGGTCCGGTCGATGCGACGTTCAATGCGATCGAGAGCGAAGTCGGCAGCGGTTCCGAGCTGCTGCTGTACTCGGTGAACGCGATCACGACCGGCACGCAGGCGCAGGGCGAAGTGACCGTCCGTCTGTCGAAGAGCGGGCGGATCGTCAACGGGGTCGGCACCGATCCGGACATCGTCGCCGCATCCGCGAAGGCGTACATCTCCGCACTGAACAAGCTGCATTCGAAGGACGACAAGGTCAATCCGCAGCGTTCATAAGCGCAGCGCGCTGCGCATCACCGAAACGCCCCTTGCGGCCCTGCGCCGCCGGGGCGTTTTTCATTCACCTACTCATCCACCGCTCATTCGGCGGCCGGCGCACGGAACAGCCAGCGACGCGCGGCCGTGCGCGGCGCCGGGCTGCGCCGCCGGAACTCGACCGCGATGCCGCGTCGCGGTGCATCGGCGACGAACGCGTCGAGCAGCTCGAGCACGTCGTGATCGATGTAGTCGGCACGCGTCGCGTCGATGATCACCGCGGCCCGGTCGGGAATGTGCCGCAGGTGATGCTTGACCTGCACCTTGCCGAGAAACGACACGTCCTTGCGGAACGACAGCAGGAAGTGGTCGTCGTGCTGCGCGAGCGTGACGGGACTCTTCAGGTTCGCGACGGCGACCGCCAGCACGCTGCAGGCAAGGCCGAGCGCGATGCCGAACAGCAGGTCGACCGCGAGCACGCCGGCAATCGTCGCGGCGAACGGCACGAATGCGGCCGGCCCCTGTTTCATCACCGAGCGGAACAGCGCCGGTTTCGCGAGCTTGAAGCCGGTGTGGATCAGGATCGCGGCCAGGCTCGCGAGCGGGATCAGGTTGATCAGGCCGGTGAGCGCGAACACGCTCGCGAGCAGCAGCATCCCGTGCACGATCGCCGACATCCGGCTTTGCGCGCCTGCATTGACGTTCACCGAGCTGCGCACGATCACCGACGTGATCGGCAGCCCGCCGACCGCGCCGGCGACGAGGTTGCCGACGCCCTGGGCCTTGAGCTCGCGGTCGGGCTGGGTCGGGCGGCGCTTCGGGTCGATCTGCTCGACGGCTTCGAGGCTCAGCAGCGTCTCGAGGCTTGCGACGACCGCAAGCGTGATCGCGACGCGCCACACGTCCGGATTGACCAGCTGCGCGAAGTTCGGGCCGAGCTCCGCATGCTTGAGCGACGCCGCGAAGGCCGCGAACGATCCGAGTTCGGGCAGCGTCACGCGATGGGCGGCGCCCGGCGCAACGGACGGCGCGACGACGCTCAGCACGAGCGTGGCGCCGATCCCCAGCACGACCACCGCAAGCGGGGCCGGCACCGAGCGCACCAGCGCGAAGCGGCGTAGCGCGGGCGTATCCCATGCGACCAGCAGCGCCAGCGAGGCGAGCGCGATGGCCGTCGCGGCCCACGCGACCGGCAGGCCCGGCCAATTCGCGAACGATTGCGCGGCCGAGCCGCCGATACCGAAGGCGAACGGAATCTGCTTCACGATCAGCAGGAGGCCGATCGCGGCGAGCATGCCCTTGATGACGGGCGACGGCACATAGGCGGCGAAACGGCCGGCGCGCAGCATGCCGAACCCGAACTGCAGTACGCCGGACAGCAGCACCGCGAGCAGGAACGCGGAGAAGCTGCCGAGTTGCGCGATGCCTTCGACGACGATCACGACGAGACCGGCGGCCGGCCCGCTGACGGACAGCGACGAGCCGCTCAGCAACGCGACGACGATGCCGCCGACGATGCCGGACACGAGCCCGGCGAACGGTTCGACGCCGGATGCATTGGCGATGCCGAGACACAGCGGCAGCGCGACGAGGAACACGACGACGCCGGCGACGATGTCGCGCGGCAGGGTGGACAGGCGCTCGTTCAGTTTCATGGTTGGGGCGATTTCATTGGCTTGGGGCGGGGTAGGTCAGCCGAGCGCACCGGCCGTCGCGGCCTGCACGGGTTCGACGTCGACGGACGGGGTGGTGTAGCCGGAATCGAGTTCCTGCAGGCGGCCGTCGGCGAGCGAAAAGATCCAGCCGTGCACGAGCGGCGGCCGTTCGCGGCCCTGCACGATCGGGGACGCGCGCAGCAGCCGCACCTGTTCGAGCACGTTGAGTTCGGCGAGGCGGTCGGCGGCGGCGGTGTCGTCGAGCCCGTCCAGCGCGTCGCGGTGGCGCCGCGCGAGCGCGCACAGCGGCGCGATGCGGCGTGCGACGTGCGGCAGGTCGGACGGCGGCGGCAGTAGCGACGCGCGTACGCCGCCGCATCCGTAGTGCCCGCACACGATCACGTGGTCGACCTGCAGCACGCGCACCGCGTACTCGAGGACGCTGGCGGAATTGTCGTCGTCGGGATGGAACAGGTTCGCGATGTTGCGATGGACGAACAGCTCGCCGGGCGCGCAGTGCGTGATGGTCTCGGCCGGCACGCGGCTGTCGGCGCAGCCGATCCACAGCACGCGCGGGTTCTGTCCGCGCGCGAGCGCGTCGAAGAAGCCGGGCGTGTATTCACGCGTTTCGCGGGCCCAGGCGATGTTGGCAACCAGCATGCTCTTGGGGCGATTCATGAGGACTCCTTTGTGATAAAGGCAAACGAATATCGGCAAAAATGTCGCAATGGCATTCTTTCTAAATTGAAAGGTTGGTTTTCGACTGATATTAGGGGTATGCCCTAGCACTTCGGGGGTACTGAAACAAATTGTTTCAAATTGATTTGGCGTAGTGCATTGCGTGCACCAATTCGCCGCATGCCATGCACTGCGCATGCTTGTTTCCGCGCAAAGGCCCGCATGACGGGGATGTCAGCGAGTTGCCATCGGAATGTCATTGATCGGAAAAGATTTCCGTCGCATTTTCCGAATTAATCGGGAAGCGGAAAAAAGGAAATGGCCATTCACGCAATGATTCGTGAATGGCCATGCTGAATATTGCGCGTAAATGCGTAATCGGTCAGAACAGGTTGCGGCGGTCGGGGTCGTGCAGCGGGTCGGGCGTTTTCTGCGTGATGCGCAGGATGCCCTGCGGATCGAAGTAGAAGCTGTACATCATGTACCAGACGTTGTCCTCGAGATACCGGTAGGTCCACACCTCGCGCTTCATCAGCGGGAAATAGGACGTCTCGACGGGGCGTCCGAAGTTCACGAGGACATCGGTCTTCGTCCACTTGCCGATCTCTGCGCGATAGAACTCGTTCGGTTGCAGGACCTGACGCACATTGACGATCTTGTGGGCCGCGTCGACGTCGGCCGCGATGGTGATTTCGCCCATCGGCTGGGTCGGCCACATCAGGCGCTTGCCGCCGCCGGGCAGGTCGTAGATCTCGCGCGGCGGGCCCATGCGTGCGACGATCGCCGACTCGTCCTGGCCGGCCTGGTATTGCTGCCACGGTTGCGCGCAACCGGCCAGCAGCGCGGCGGCGCTGGCGACCAGCACCGGCAGGCGCGCGGAAATGCGAATGCGCATGGGGGTTCTCCAGAACACGGAAACAAGTCTCGTTTTATCACGGACGGCATGCGACCGCGCATCGCGCAGAAAAAATCGGTGCGGATCGCCGGGCGCGTCGCGCTTGCGGGCGGCGGGGGCGCCAGCCTATGATCCGCGCTTCTCGGGCAGATTGAAGGGCAGGTGGCCGATGCAGGGGTGGAAGCGGTGCGCGCTCGCGCTGAGCGCGGGGTGGATGCTGGTGTCGTCCGCGTTTGCCGGCGGCGAGCCGGTGCGGATCGCGCTGATCGAAGGGATGTCGGGCCCGTTCGCGAATGCGGGCGCGGCGGTCGAGCGCAACCTGCGCTTCGGCGTCGAGCAGGTCAACGCGGCGGGCGGCGTCAAGCTGCGCGACGGTGCGCATCCGCTCGAACTCGTCGTGCTCGACAGCAAGGGCAGCCCCGAGGAGGCGCTCGTGCAGTTGCGTGCGGCCGCGGACCGTCATATCGGGTTCGTCACGCAGGGCAACAGCTCGGCCGTCGCGGCCGCGCTCGTCGCGGCGCTCGACAAGCTGAACGCGCGCGATCCGGACAACCGGATGCTGTTCCTCAACTATTCGGCCGACGATCCGGCGCTGACCGGCGCGCGCTGCAGTTTCTGGCATTTCCGCTTCGATGCGCACGCGGGCATGCGGATGGCCGCGCTTGCGGACGTGATGGCGCGCGACCGCGCGCTCCACAAGGTCTACCTGCTGAACCAGGACTACAGCTTCGGCCGCGACGTCAGCACGCTCGCCCGGCAGGCGCTGGCCGCGCGGCGCCCGGACGTGACGATTGCCGGCGATGAATTCCACCCGATCGGCCGGATCAAGGACTTCTCGCCGTACATCGCGAAGATCCGTGCGAGCGGCGCCGACGCCGTCGTGACCGGCAACTGGGGCAACGACCTCACGCTGCTCGTGAAGGCGGCGCGCGAGCAGGGGCTGAATGCGAAGTTCTATACCTTCTACGGCAACAGCCTCGGCGCGCCGGCGGCGCTCGGCGATGCCGGTGTCGGGCGCGTCGTGGCCGTGGCGGACTGGCACCCGAACGCGGGCGGCGCGAAATCGGATGCGTTCTACCGCGCGTTCCGGAGCCGTTTTCCGGCTGCCCAGGACGACTATCCGGTGCGGCGGATGAGCCTGATGATCGAGATGCTGGCCGCCGCGATGAATCGCGCAGGGTCGGCCGACCCCGTCGCGGTCGCGCGCGCGCTCGAGGGCCTGTCGTTCGACGACGGCTTCCACGCATCGAAGATGCGCGCGCAGGATCACCAGCTGATCCAGCCCCTTTACGTGATGGAGATGGACAAGGTCGGCACGCCGGGCGTGCGCTTCGACAACGAGGGTTCGGGCTATGGGTTCCGGACGGTGCTCGCGGTACCGGCGCCGCGCACGGAGATGCCGTCTACCTGCTCGATGACGCGCCCGTGACAGGAGGCGGTAAGAACGGCGTGGAGTTGTGCTACAATGCGCGCCGGTTGTAAGTCACGGCACGGCCATTCTTCCGTGTCCGCCTGTTCAGTTAGAAAGGAAATCACATGTCTGTTGCAGATATCAAGAAGTCGGAAGTTGTTGCTCAGTTCGCCCGCGGTACCAACGACACTGGGTCGCCCGAAGTCCAGGTCGCACTGCTGACCGCACGTATCGTCGAACTGACGGGTCACTTCAAGACCCACGCGAAGGATCACCACAGCCGCCGCGGCCTGCTGCGCATGGTGAGCCGCCGCCGCAAGCTGCTCGACTACCTCAAGGGCAAGGATGCCGACCGTTACCGCGCACTGATCGAGAAGCTGGGTCTGCGTAAGTAATCGAGGCGATTGCCGCCAGCAAGATGCCTGTGTCAGTGCGCTGATACAGGCATTTTGTTTTTGCGCGGTGCGTAGCGTCACGCGCACCGCAGGCTGTCCGGCACGGTTGTGCGGGACTGCCGCAACGACTGATACCGGGGCAGGATTTGTGTCATTCCAGCGCGTCGCTGTACGAGCGCCGCGCTGGAATGGCATAAAAAACACACCTTGCTCCGGGTGATTCGGTCGGGACGCCGCCGCGCGGGATGGCCGGCGCGGCGAATGAAATGCATGAATTCAAAGGAGCAACCATGTCCATGTTCAACAAGGTCATGAAGGAATTCCAGTGGGGCCAGCACAAGGTGCGCCTCGAAACCGGTGAAGTCGCTCGCCAGGCAAGCGGCGCCGTGATCGTCGACGTCGAAGACACCGTCGTGCTGGCAACCGTCGTCGGCGCGAAGTCGGCGAAGCCGGGTCAGGATTTCTTCCCGCTGACCGTCGACTACCTCGAGAAGACCTACTCGGCCGGCAAGATCCCGGGCGGCTTCTTCCGTCGCGAAGGCCGTCCGTCGGAACACGAGACGCTGACGTCGCGCCTGATTGACCGTCCGCTGCGCCCGCTGTTCCCGGAAGGCTTCTACAACGAAGTCCAGGTCGTGATCCACGTGCTGTCCGTGAACCCGGAAATCCCGGCGGACATCCCCGCGCTGATCGGCGCATCGGCTGCGCTCGCCGTGTCGGGCCTGCCGTTCAACGGCCCGGTCGGTGCCGCACGCGTGGCCTACATCGACAACGCGTACGTGCTGAATCCGACGCGTGACCAGATCAAGGCGTCGAGCCTCGACCTCGTCGTCGCAGGTACGGAACGTGCCGTGCTGATGGTCGAATCGGAAGCCGACCAGCTGTCGGAAGAAGTGATGCTGGGCGCCGTGGTGTTCGGCCACGAGCAAATGCAGGTCGCGATCGACGCGATCCACGAACTGGTCCGCGAAGGCGGCAAGCCCGAGTGGGACTGGCAGCCGGCGCCGAAGAACGAAGCGCTGATCGCGCGCGTGACCGAGCTGGCACAGAACGACCTGCTCGCTGCTTACCAGCTCCGCGACAAGCAGGCACGCTCGACGAAGCTGAAGGAAGTCTACGCGGCAACCTCGGCGAAGCTCGAGGAAGATGCGCTGGCAGCCGGTACGGTCGCAGCCGACAAGGCAACGGTCGGCAACGTGCTGTTCGACATCGAGGCGAAGATCGTCCGTTCGCAGATCCTGAACGGCGAGCCGCGCATCGACGGCCGTGACACGCGCACCGTGCGCCCGATCGAAATCCGCACGGGCGTGCTGCCGCGTACCCACGGCTCGGCGCTGTTCACGCGCGGCGAGACGCAGGCGCTGGTCGTCGCGACGCTCGGCACGAAGGGTGACGAGCAGATCATCGACGCGCTCGAAGGCGAGTACCGCGAGCGCTTCATGCTCCATTACAACATGCCCCCGTTCGCGACCGGCGAAACGGGCCGCGTCGGCTCGCCGAAGCGCCGCGAAATCGGCCACGGCCGCCTCGCGAAGCGTGCACTGGTCAAGTGCCTGCCGAGCGCCGACGAATTCGGCTACTCGATCCGCGTCGTGTCGGAAATCACCGAATCGAACGGTTCGTCGTCGATGGCATCGGTGTGCGGCGGCTGCCTCGCGCTGATGGACGCCGGCGTGCCGATGAAGGCGCACGTCGCGGGTATCGCGATGGGCCTGATCCTCGAAGGCAACAAGTTCGCGGTGCTGACCGACATTCTTGGCGACGAAGATCACCTCGGCGACATGGACTTCAAGGTGGCCGGCACGGAGCAAGGCGTGACGGCACTGCAGATGGACATCAAGATCCAGGGCATCACGAAGGAAATCATGCAGGTCGCGCTCGCGCAGGCGAAGGAAGGCCGCATGCACATCCTCGGCAAGATGACGTCGGCGGTTTCGGGTGCGAACACGCAACTGTCGGAATTCGCGCCGCGCATGATCACGATCAAGATCAACCCGGAAAAGATCCGCGACGTGATCGGCAAGGGCGGTTCGGTGATCCGCGCGCTGACGGAAGAAACCGGCACGACCATCGACATCTCCGACGACGGCGTCGTGACGATCGCGAGCACGAACAGCGACGGCATGGCCGAAGCGAAGAAGCGCATCGAGCAGATCACGGCCGAGATCGAAGTCGGCCAGGTGTACGAAGGCACGGTTCTGAAGCTGCTCGATTTCGGCGCGATCGTGAACCTGCTGCCGGGCAAGGATGGCCTGCTGCACATCTCGGAAATCGTCAACGAGCGTGTGAAGGACATCAACGACTACCTGAAGGAAGGCCAGCAAGTGAAGGTCAAGGTCATCCAGACGGACGAAAAGGGTCGCGTACGTCTGTCGGCAAAGGCGCTGCTGAACGAAGCAGCGGCGGCGTCGCAGTCGGACACGCCGCCGCAGCAATAAGCGGATAGGCGGACCAACGGCCGGCAGTGCGAAAGCGTGCCGGCCGTTTTTTCTGTAGCATCGTTGTGCGGCGCAGCAGCGCCGGCCAGGCGCCCGTGCCGCGTGCGGGCGCGCCATCCGATTCCGATCCTGGAGCGACCCTCACCATGAAAGCCATCGAAATCACCGAGTTCGGCGCCCCCGACGTGCTGAAGCTTGCGGAGCGTCCGCGCCCCGAACCGAAGCGCGGCGAAGTGCTGATCAAGGTGGCGGCTTCCGGCGTGAACCGGCCCGACGTGTTCCAGCGCAAGGGTGCGTATGCGCCGCCGCCGGGTGCGTCGGATTTGCCGGGCCTCGAGGTCGCGGGCGAGATCGTCGGCGGCGACCTGTCGGACGCCGCTCAGAACCCGTTCGGCCTGAAGCTCGGCGATCGCGTGTGTGCGCTGCTCGCGGGCGGCGGCTATGCGGAATATGCGGTCGCGCCGCTGCTGCAATGCCTGCCGGTGCCCGACGGGCTCACCGATATCGAGGCCGCGTCGCTGCCCGAGACGTTTTTCACGGTGTGGAGCAACGTGTTCGACCGCGCGCAGCTCGGCGCGGGCGAGGGCGGCGAGCAGGAAACGCTGCTCGTGCAGGGCGGCTCGAGCGGCATCGGCGTGACGGCGATCCAGATCGCGCATGCGCTCGGCTTTCGCGTGTTCGCGACGGCCGGTACTGCCGACAAGTGCCGCGCATGCGAGGCGCTCGGCGCGGAGCGTGCGATCAACTACAAGACGGAAGACTTCGTCGAGGTCGTGAAGTCGCTGACGCACGATCGCGGCGTCGACGTGATCCTCGACATGGTGGCCGGCTCGTACGTGCCGCGCGAACTGTCCGCGCTCGCGGATGGGGGCCGCCTCGTGCTGATCGCGCTGCTCGGCGGCGCGAAGGCCGACGTCAACCTGGGCGAGATCCTGCGTCGCCGGCTGACCATCACGGGTTCGACGCTGCGCCCGCGTCCGGTCGAGTTCAAGGCGCAGATCGCCGCGCAGCTGAAGGCGCGCGTGTGGCCGCTGCTTGCCGACGGCCGCATCAAGCCGGTGATCTATCGCGTGTTGCCGGCGGCGGACGCCGCACAGGCACATGCGCTGATGGAAAGCAGCGAGCACACCGGCAAGATCGTGCTCGATTGGGGTACGAACGCCTGACGGCCCGCGTGGCCGGGCTTGACATGCGCGGTTTGACCGGTTCAAGCCGCGCGCAGTAAAATCGCCGGTTTGCTTCGCCAGATCAAACCTGACGGCCGGTTTCCGGCGCGTTAATGACCAAGCGGTGACGAGACAGACACGATGTCGAAACAGAGAACTAAGCGTGTGATCGGCAACTGGAAGATGCACGGCCGGCTGGCCGGCAACCAGGCATTGCTGAACGAAGTGGTGCAGGGCGTGGGCGCGGTGGCGGCCGAAACGTCGGTCGGCGTGTGCGTGCCGTTCCCGTATCTCGCGCAGGTTCAGGCGCAGCTCGACGGCGGCCGTGTCGCCTGGGGCGCGCAGGACGTGTCGGCGCACGAGCAGGGCGCGTTCACCGGTGAAGTGGCTGCTGCGATGGTCGCGGAGTTCGGCGCACGCTATGCGATCGTCGGTCACTCGGAGCGCCGCGCGTATCACGGCGAACGCAACGAGACGGTCGCGGCGAAGACGCAACGCGCGCTCGCAGCGGGGCTCACGCCTGTCGTATGCGTCGGCGAGACGCTCGACGAGCGTGAGTCGGGCGCGACCGAGCAGGTGGTCGGTGCGCAGCTCGACGCAGTACTGGCCGTGCTGACGGCCGACGAGGCCGCGCGGATCGTCGTCGCATACGAGCCGGTCTGGGCGATCGGCACGGGCAAGAGCGCGACGTCGGCGCAGGCACAGGACGTGCACGCGTTCCTGCGAGCGCGTCTCGCGGCAAAGGGTGCGGCGGACGTGTCCGTGCTGTACGGCGGCAGCGTGAAGCCGGACAACGCGGAAGAGCTGTTTGCGCAGCCGGACATCGACGGTGGCCTGATCGGCGGCGCGTCGCTGAAGGCGGAAGATTTCCTGGCGATCTGCCGGGCCGCGCGCTGAGCGGTCCGAGATCGAATTGAACCATGACGGCGGCCGGTCGGTCCGGTCGCCTGATCCATTCGGGTGGGTGTGATGCTGTTATTCAAGACGCTGATTATTGTGGTGCAGGTGCTGTCTGCACTTGGTGTGATTGGTCTCGTGCTGTTGCAGCACGGCAAGGGCGCCGACATGGGCGCTGCGTTCGGCAGCGGCGCGTCGGGCAGCCTGTTCGGTGCAACGGGCTCGGCGAACTTCCTGTCGCGTACGACGGGCATTCTCGCGACGATCTTCTTTGTCGCGACGCTCGCGCTGACGTATCTCGGTTCGTACAAGTCGACGCCGTCGGCGGGCGTGCTGGGTGGGGTGGCGACCGCACCGGCGCCGGCATCGGCAGCTGCAGCATCGGCACCGGCTGTCGCGGCATCCGCAGCAGCAGGTTCGGCCGCAAGCGCGCCGGGCCAGGACGTCCCGAAATAAAAAGTTCAAATTTTTGCGTTTGTGCGTTGAACAATTCTGGAAGTCAGGTTAGAATTTAATTCTTGAAGCGATTCGCGGGAAACAAGTAGTTACAACCCCGGTTGCATGCAGTGCCGACGTGGTGAAATTGGTAGACACGCTATCTTGAGGGGGTAGTGGCGAAAGCTGTGCGAGTTCGAGTCTCGCCGTCGGCACCAAAGTTACTCAATGCCAGCCGCTTCTAGTGGCTGGCATTTTTCATTTCTGGGGTGTGCTTGCGGTTGTCTTGCGATCGCCTGCACTCCGAAATGATTCCTTCCGCCGGAAGTGGTATTCTCCGGACGCTCAGAACCAACCGATAGAGGATTGCCTTGAACCTCGCAGCCTATTACCCCGTCTTGTTGTTCCTCCTCGTGGGCACTGGTTTAGGTATAGCGCTGGTCAGCATCGGCAAGCTCCTTGGTCCCAACAAGCCGGACGTCGAGAAGAACGCACCGTACGAGTGCGGCTTCGAAGCCTTTGAAGACGCCCGGATGAAATTCGACGTCCGGTACTACCTCGTCGCCATCCTGTTCATCATCTTCGATCTCGAAACCGCATTCCTGTTTCCGTGGGGCGTCGCGCTCCGGGACATCGGCTGGCCGGGTTTCATCGCAATGATGATTTTTCTGCTCGAATTCCTGCTGGGCTTTGCCTATATCTGGAAGAAAGGCGGCCTCGACTGGGAGTGATGGGTTAATCGCCGGTTTGCATGGGCGGCCACGCTCGGTCGCTCGTCTGGAGTGGAAAGCAAATGAGTATCGAAGGGGTCTTGAAGGAAGGGTTTGTCACCACGACGGCTGACAAGCTGATCAACTGGACGCGTACCGGCTCACTGTGGCCGATGACGTTCGGGCTCGCGTGTTGCGCCGTCGAAATGATGCATGCGGGCGCGGCCCGTTACGACCTGGACCGGTTCGGCGTCGTGTTTCGCCCGAGCCCGCGCCAGTCGGACGTGATGATCGTCGCCGGCACGCTCTGCAACAAGATGGCGCCCGCGCTGCGTCGCGTGTACGACCAGATGGCCGAGCCGCGCTGGGTGATCTCGATGGGGTCGTGCGCGAACGGCGGTGGCTACTACCACTACTCGTACTCGGTGGTCCGTGGCTGCGACCGGATCGTGCCGGTCGACGTCTATGTGCCGGGCTGTCCGCCCACGGCCGAGGCGCTGGTCTATGGCGTGATCCAGCTTCAGGCGAAGATCCGCCGTACCAATACCATCGCCCGTCAATAAAGCCCCGAGCGTCCCCTCAATATGGCAAGCAAAATCGAGACCCTCAAGGCAAACCTCGAAGCCGCGCTCGGCGCGCGCGTGGTGAGCCTCACCGAAGCGATCGGTGAACTGACGCTCGTCGTGAAGGCGAGCGATTACCTCGAAGTCGCAAAGATGCTGCGCGACGATCCGAAGCTCCGTTTCGAGCAACTGATCGACCTGTGCGGCGTCGACTACCAGACCTTCGGTGACGGTGCCTACGACGGCCCGCGCTTCGCGGCCGTGTCGCACCTGCTGTCGGTCACGAACAACTGGCGCCTGCGCCTGCGCGTATTCGCGCCGGACGACGACCTGCCGATCGTGGCGTCGCTGGTCGACATCTGGACCTCCGCGAACTGGTATGAGCGCGAAGCATTCGACCTGTACGGCATCGTGTTCGAAGGCCACCCCGACCTGCGCCGCATCCTCACCGACTACGGCTTCATCGGCCACCCGTTCCGCAAGGATTTCCCGGTGTCGGGCTATGTCGAAATGCGTTACGACCCGGAAGAAAAGCGGGTCGTGTACCAGCCGGTGACGATCGAGCCGCGCGAAATCACGCCGCGCGTGATCCGCGAGGATCGCTATGGCGGTCTGAAACATTAAGGGGGCGTCATGGCAGAAATCAAGAACTACACGCTCAACTTCGGCCCGCAGCACCCGGCAGCGCACGGCGTGCTGCGCCTCGTGCTCGAGCTCGACGGCGAAGTCATCCAGCGTGCCGATCCGCACATCGGCCTGCTGCACCGCGCGACGGAAAAGCTCGCGGAATCCAAAACGTTCATCCAGTCCGTGCCGTACATGGACCGTCTCGACTACGTGTCGATGATGGTCAACGAGCACGGCTACGTGCTCGCGATCGAAAAGCTGCTCGGCATCGACGTGCCGGAGCGCGCGCAATACATCCGCGTGCTGTTCGACGAAATCACGCGCGTGCTGAACCACCTGATGTGGATCGGCGCGCACGCGCTCGACGTCGGCGCGATGGCCGTGTTCCTGTACGCGTTCCGCGAGCGTGAAGACCTGATGGACGTGTACGAAGCGGTGTCCGGTGCCCGGATGCACGCGGCGTACTACCGTCCGGGCGGCGTCTATCGCGACCTGCCTGACGCAATGCCGCAATACAAGGCGTCGAAGATTCGCAACGAGAAGGCGCTCGCGAAGATGAACGAAGCGCGCAGCGGCTCGGTGCTCGACTTCATCGACGACTTCTTCACGCGCTTCCCGAAGTGCGTCGACGAATACGAAACGCTGCTCACCGACAACCGGATCTGGAAACAGCGTCTGGTCGGGATCGGCGTGGTCAGCCCGGAGCGTGCGCTGCAGATGGGCCTGACGGGCCCGATGCTGCGCGGCTCGGGTATCGCCTGGGATCTGCGCAAGAAGCAGCCCTACGAAGTGTACGATCGCCTCGATTTCGACGTGCCGGTCGGCGTGAACGGCGATTGCTACGACCGCTATCTGGTGCGCGTCGAGGAAATGCGCCAGTCGATCCGCATCGCGAAACAGTGTATTGAGTGGCTCCGCAAGAATCCGGGCCCGGTGATGACGGACAATCACAAGGTTGCCCCGCCGTCGCGCGTCGGCATGAAGACCAACATGGAAGACTTGATTCACCACTTCAAGCTCTTCACCGAAGGTTTCCATGTACCGGAAGGCGAAGCGTACGCGGCGGTCGAGCATCCGAAGGGTGAGTTCGGCATCTACCTCGTGTCGGATGGTGCCAACAAGCCGTATCGCCTCAAGATTCGCGCACCGGGTTTCGCGCACTTGGCGTCGCTCGACGAAATGGCGCGCGGTCACATGATCGCCGACGCCGTCACGATCATCGGTACGCAGGACATCGTGTTCGGCGAAATCGATCGCTAATGGTTAGCGCCGCCCGCGCGAGCGGGCGGCGAGCAGCAAGTCACACGCGATGCGCGCTGAACCGGCGCAGCTTCGCAAGCTGTCAACAGTGAGCGCCAGGTCTGCCGTCCATGCACCCCAGTGTGCGGCAGGTTGTTCGTTCGGTAGGAATTGAAAGAGTCGTGTCTGAAAATGATCTCAGCTGAAGGCCTGAAGGAAATCGATCGAGCGTTGACGAAGTATCCCGCCGATCAGAAACAGTCCGCCGTGATGTCGGCGTTGGCCGTGGCTCAAGAAGAGCACGGCTGGCTGTCGCCCGAACTGATGCAGTTCGTCGCGGACTATCTCGGCATGCCGGCCGTTGCCGTGCAGGAAGTCGCGACGTTCTACACGATGTACGAGCTCAACCCGGTCGGCAAGCACAAGATCACGCTCTGCACGAACCTGCCGTGCCAGCTCGGCCCGGACGGTGGCGCGGAAGCGACTGCCGACTACCTGAAACAGAAGCTGGGCATCGGCTTCGGCGAGACCACGCCCGACGGCAAGTTCACGCTGAAGGAAGGCGAATGCATGGGCTCGTGCGGCGATGCGCCGGTGCTGCTGGTGAACAATCACAGAATGTGCAGCTTCATGAGCCGCGAGAAGATCGACCAGCTGCTTGAGGAGCTCTCGAAATGACGTCCCTCCACGACCGTCACATCAAACCGCTGATCCTCGCCGGTCTGAACGGCGAGAACTGGCACCTCGAAGATTACGTTGCGCGCGGCGGCTACAAGCAGCTGCGCCGCATTCTCGAAGAAAAGATTCCGCCCGAGCAGGTGATCGCCGACGTCAAGGCGTCGGGCCTGCGTGGCCGTGGCGGTGCGGGCTTCCCGACCGGCCTGAAGTGGAGCTTCATGCCGCGCCAGTTCCCGGGGCAGAAGTACCTCGTCTGCAACTCGGACGAAGGCGAGCCGGGCACGTTCAAGGATCGCGACATCCTGCGCTGGAACCCGCACGCGCTGATCGAAGGCATGGCCATCGGCGCGTACGCGATGGGCATCACCGTCGGCTACAACTACATCCACGGCGAAATCTTCGAAGTGTATCGACGCTTCGAAGCCGCGCTCGATGAAGCGCGCGCAGCCGGGTTCCTCGGCGACAACATCATGGGCTCGGAATTCTCGTTCCAGCTGCACGCGCACCACGGTTACGGCGCGTACATCTGCGGCGAAGAAACGGCGCTGCTCGAGTCGCTCGAAGGCAAGAAGGGCCAGCCGCGCTTCAAGCCGCCGTTCCCGGCGAGCTTCGGCGTGTACGGCAAGCCCACCACGATCAACAACACCGAGACGTTCGCCGCGGTGCCGTTCCTGCTGTCCATCGGGCCGCAGAATTACCTCGAGATCGGCAAGCCGAACAACGGCGGCACGAAGATTTTCTCGGTGTCGGGCGACGTCGAGCGTCCGGGCAACTACGAAGTGCCGCTCGGCACGCCGTTCGCGACGCTGATGGAGCTCGCCGGCGGGATGCGCGGCGGCAAGAAGATCAAGGCCGTGATTCCGGGCGGTTCGTCGGCGCCGGTGATCCCGGGCGACATCATGATGCAGACGGATCTCGACTACGATTCGATCGCGAAGGCGGGCTCGATGCTCGGTTCCGGCGCGGTGATCGTGATGGACGAGACGCGCTGCATGGTGCGCTCGCTGCTGCGCCTGTCGTACTTCTACTACGAGGAATCGTGCGGCCAGTGCACGCCGTGCCGTGAAGGCACCGGCTGGCTGTATCGCGTCGTGAACCGTATCGAGCACGGCGAAGGCCGCCAGGAAGATCTGGACCTGCTGAACTCGGTTGCCGAGAACATCATGGGTCGCACGATCTGCGCACTCGGCGATGCGGCGGCGATGCCGGTACGCGGGATGCTCAAGCACTACTGGGACGAATTCGCGTACCACGTCGAGCACAAGCACTGCATGGTCGGCGGCCACGCGCACGCGGCGGCAGCCTGAAGCGTACCCGGTTGCGGAATTTGAGCGCACGGTCGGGCGAAGGCGCGAACGGGCGGAAATAGGTTAAGGACCATTCACCATCATGGTTGAACTTGAAATAGACGGCAAGAAGGTCGAGGTGCCCGAAGGCAGCATGGTGATCCAGGCTGCGCACAAGGCGGATACGTACATTCCTCACTTCTGCTATCACAAGAAACTGTCGGTTGCGGCCAACTGCCGGATGTGTCTCGTCGAAGTCGAGAAGATGCCGAAGGCCGTGCCTGCGTGCGCGACCCCCGTGTCGGCCGGCATGATCGTCCATACGCAATCCGACAAGGCCGTGAAGGCGCAGCAGTCGGTGATGGAATTCCTCCTCATCAACCACCCGCTCGACTGCCCGATCTGCGATCAGGGCGGCGAATGCCAGCTGCAGGATCTGGCGGTCGGCTACGGCAAGTCGTCGTCGCGCTACTCGGAAGAGAAGCGCGTGGTGTTCCACAAGAACGTGGGCCCGCTGATCTCGATGGAAGAAATGTCGCGCTGCATCCACTGCACGCGCTGCGTCCGCTTCGGCCAGGAAATCGCCGGCGTGATGGAGTTCGGCATGCTGGGCCGCGGCGAGCACTCGGAAATCACGACGTTCGTCGGCAAGACGGTCGATTCCGAAATGTCGGGCAACATGATCGACCTGTGCCCGGTCGGCGCGCTGACCAGCAAGCCGTTCCGCTACAGCGCCCGTACGTGGGAACTGTCGCGCCGCAAGTCGGTGAGCCCGCACGATTCCGTCGGCGCGAACCTCGTCGTGCAGGTGAAGAACAATCGCGTGATGCGCGTGCTGCCGTTCGAGAACGAAGCCATCAACGAATGCTGGATCTCGGACAAGGATCGCTTCTCGTATGAAGGCCTCAACAGCGAAGAGCGCCTGACGAAGCCGATGCTGAAGCAGGGCGGCCAGTGGATCGAAACCGACTGGCAGACCGCACTCGAATACGTCGCGAAGGGCCTGAAGGGCATCGCCGCGGATCACGGCGCGAACGCGCTGGCGATGCTCGCGAGCGCGCACAGCACGGCCGAAGAGCTGTTCCTCGTGAAGCAGCTCGCCAACGAACTGAAGACGCCGAACGTCGACTTCCGTCTGCGTCAGCAGGATTTCTCGGCGCCGGTCCAGGGCGCACCGTGGCTCGGCATGCCGATCGCCGACCTGTCGAACGTGGACGCCGCGTTCGTCGTCGGTTCGTTCCTGCGCCGCGACCACCCGCTGTTCGCCGCTCGCCTGCGTCAGGCCGCGAAGAACGGCGCGAAGCTGCACTTCCTGCACGCGACCGGTGACGACGCCCTGATCCCGACCGCGCAGCGCATCGTTGCTGCACCGTCGGCATGGCTCGACCAGTTGGCCGGCATCGCAGCGGCCGTCGCGCAACTGCGCGGCGTCGCACTGCCCGACACGCTCGCGGGCGTCACGGCATCGCCGGCCGCGCAGGCTGTCGCCCAGTCGCTCGCGAACGGTGAACGCCGCGCGGTGCTGCTCGGCAACGTCGCGGTCCGCCATCCGGAATTCGCCAAGCTGCACGCCGTCGCCAAGTGGATCGCCGACAACACCGGCGCCACGTTCGGCTTCCTGACGGAAGCGGCGAACACGGTCGGCGCGCACGTCGTCGGCGCACTGCCGGGCGAAGGCGGCCTGAACGCGCGCGAAGCGTTCGCGCAGCCGCGCAAGGGCTACGTGCTGCTGAACGTCGAACCGGAATTCGACATCGCCGATCCGGCGCAGGCGCTTGCCGCGCTGAACCAGGCTGAGATGGTCGTCGTGATGTCGCCGTTCAAGCATGGCCTCGACTACGCCGACGTGCTGCTGCCGGTTGCGCCGTTCACGGAAACGGCCGGTACGTTCGTCAACGCCGAAGGCACCGTGCAGAGCTTCAACGGCGTCGTGCGTCCGCTCGGCGACACGCGTCCGGGCTGGAAGGTGCTGCGCGTGCTCGGCAGCCTGCTCGGCCTGCCGAACTTCGAATACGAGACCGCGGAAGAAGTGCGTCTCGCCGCGCTCGGCGACGCTGGCGTCGCGAGCCGCCTGTCGAACCAGGCGTCGGTCGCACCGGCTCGTGCTGCAGCGAATGCCGCGAACGGCGGCTTCGAGCGCCTGGCCGATGTGCCGATCTATCACGCCGACGCACTCGTGCGCCGCGCAGGTGCACTGCACCTGACGGCTGCCGCGAAGGCGGCGAATGCCGCAGCCCTGCCGGCCGCGCTGTTCGACAAGCTGGGCTTGAAGGAAGGCGACGCGGTGCGCGTGCGCCAGGGCGAGCGTGCGGTGCAGTTGCCGGCCGTGCGCGACGCGAATCTTGCGGAGACCGTCGTTCGCGTGTCGGCGGCAACGCCTGCCGGCGCAGCGCTCGGCAGCCTGTCCGGTGAACTGGTGGTGGAGAAGGCGTAAATGAGCTTGTTCGATACGATCAACGCGGGCGGGTCCCAGCTTCTCGGCTTCGCATGGCCGACGGTGTGGGCAATCGTGCGCATCCTCGTCGTCTCCGTCGTCATCCTGCTGTGCGTCGCGTACCTGATTCTGTGGGAACGCAAGCTGATCGGCTGGATGCACGTGCGTCTCGGCCCGAACCGCGTCGGCCCCGGCGGCTTGCTGCAGCCGATCGCCGACGTGCTGAAGCTGCTGCTGAAGGAAGTCATTCAGCCGAGCGCCGCCAGCCGCTGGCTGTACCTGATCGCGCCGGTGATGACCGTCGTGCCGGCGTTCGCCGTGTGGGCCGTGATCCCATTCCAGGCCGAAGCGGTCCTCGCGAACGTGAACGCGGGCCTGCTGTA
This sequence comes from Burkholderia sp. Ap-955, assembly GCF_011753045.1. Classification (NCBI taxonomy): domain Bacteria; kingdom Pseudomonadati; phylum Pseudomonadota; class Betaproteobacteria; order Burkholderiales; family Burkholderiaceae; genus Burkholderia; species Burkholderia sp. Ap-955. Next base: position 22,952 of record NZ_VWWH01000055.1, on the reverse strand, counting down.
CGCGATGGCGATCTCGTCGATCGGCGTGTACGCGGTGATTCTCGCAGGCTGGGCATCGAACTCGAAGTACGCGTTCCTCGGTGCGATGCGCGCCGCGGCACAGATGGTGTCGTACGAAATCTCGATGGGCTTCGCGCTGGTGCTGGTGCTGATGACGGCCGGCAGCCTGAACCTGTCGGAAATCGTCGGTTCACAGCAGCACGGCTTCTTCGCGGGCCACGGCGTGAACTTCCTGTCGTGGAACTGGCTGCCGCTGCTGCCGGCGTTCGTCGTGTACTTCATCTCGGGCATCGCCGAAACGAACCGCCACCCGTTCGACGTGGTGGAAGGGGAGTCGGAAATCGTTGCCGGTCACATGATCGATTACTCGGGTATGGCGTTCGCGCTGTTCTTCCTCGCCGAGTACATCAACATGATCGTGATCTCGGCACTGACCGCGACGCTGTTCCTCGGCGGCTGGGATGCACCGTTCGAATTCCTGTCGTTCATTCCGGGCATCTTCTGGCTGGTGCTGAAGATATTCGCGCTGCTGTCGGTGTTCATCTGGGTTCGCGCGACGTTCCCGCGTTTCCGTTACGACCAGATCATGCGCTTGGGCTGGAAGGTGTTCCTGCCCGTCACGGTGGTCTGGGTGGTCGTGGTCGGCTTCTGGATGATGTCGCCGCTCAACATCTGGGTGAAGTAATCGGACGAAATCATGAGCGCAATCCAACACTTCTTTAAGACCTTCTTCCTGACCGAGCTCCTGCAGGGGCTCGCGCTGACCGGCCGTTACACGTTCAAGCGCAAGGTCACCGTGCAGTTCCCGGAAGAAAAGACGCCGATTTCGCCGCGTTTCCGCGGACTGCACGCACTGCGCCGCTACGAAAACGGCGAAGAGCGCTGCATCGCGTGCAAGCTGTGCGAGGCCGTGTGCCCCGCGCTGGCGATCACGATCGAGTCGGAAACGCGCGCGGACAACACGCGCCGCACGACGCGCTACGACATCGACCTGACGAAATGCATCTTCTGCGGTTTCTGCGAAGAGAGCTGCCCGGTCGATTCGATCGTCGAGACGCAGATTCTCGAGTACCACGGCGAAAAGCGCGGCGACCTGTATTTCACGAAGGAAATGCTGCTTGCGGTGGGCGATCGCTACGAGAAGGACATCGCAGCGGCGAAGGCTGCCGACGCGCCGTATCGTTGATTGTGTTTGCAGTGCCGGCCCGAAGCCAGGGCCGAGCCGCCGCGACGGGTGCGGCACGCGAGAGCGTCCCGCAAGCCGCGCCTGACTATGGCCTAACGATGAACCGGTAATCATGGAATTCACGACCGTACTGTTCTACATCTTCGCGCTGCTCCTGGTGGTATCAGGGCTGAAGGTGATCACTTCGCGCAACCCGGTGGCGTCTGCGCTTTTCCTTGTGCTGGCGTTCTTCAACGCCGCCGCGATCTGGATGCTGCTGGAAGCGGAGTTCCTCGCGATCCTGCTGGTGCTGGTCTATGTGGGCGCCGTGATGGTGCTGTTCCTGTTCGTCGTGATGATGCTGGACATCAACATCGACTACCTGCGCCGCGACTTCAAGCGCTTCGTTCCGATGGCGACCGTGGTCGGCGCGATCATCGTGATCGAAACCGCGCTGATCCTGTGGCGCGGCTACGGCGACACGCAGACGGTGCACGCGATGGCGACGGGCGAGATGGCCAACTGGTCGAACACGCGCCTGATCGGCAAGGTGATCTACACCGACTACATCTTCGCGTTTGAAATCGCCGGCCTCGTGCTGCTGGTCGCGATCATTGCCGCGATCGGGCTGACCGAGCGCAAGGGCAAGGACAGCAAGCGCCAGCGTGTATCGGATCAGGTGAAGGTGCGCCGCAACGACCGCGTGCGCCTCGTGAAGATGGAAGCGGAAAAGCCGCAGCCGGAAACGGCGCAGAGCGAAGCCGGTTCGGGCACCAACGGCTAAGCGGAGGAAAAGAAAACATGCTGACTCTTGCTCATTACCTCGTGCTCGGCGCGATCCTCTTTGCGATCGCGATCGTCGGGATTTTCCTGAACCGCCGCAACGTCATCATCATCCTGATGTCGATCGAACTGATGCTGCTGGCGGTGAACACCAACTTCGTCGCGTTTTCGCATTACCTCGGCGATGTGCACGGCCAGATCTTCGTGTTCTTCGTGCTGACCGTCGCCGCAGCGGAAGCCGCGATCGGCCTCGCGATTCTGGTGACCCTGTTCCGTAAGCTCGACACGATCAATGTCGAGGATCTCGATCAGCTCAAAGGTTAATTTCAGGCAACGCTGTTATGTCAACGACACTCAATGAAAACCTGCTGCTGGCGATTCCGCTCGCTCCGCTGGCCGGCTCGCTGATTGCGGGGCTGTTCGGGAACGCAGTCGGGCGCAAGGGCGCACACCGGATCACGATCCTCGGTGTAATGATCGCGTTCCTCCTGTCGGCGAAAGTCTTCTTCGACGTGATGGGCGGCGCAAGCTTCAACGCGACCGTCTACGAATGGATGAACGTCGGCTCGCTGAAGCTCGAAGTCGGCTTCCTCGTCGATTCGCTGACCGCGATGATGATGGTCGTCGTGACCTTCGTCTCGCTGATGGTGCACGTATATACGATCGGCTACATGGCGGAAGAAGACGGCTACCAGCGCTTCTTCTCGTACATCTCGCTGTTCACGTTCTCGATGCTGATGCTCGTGATGAGCAACAACTTCCTGCAGCTGTTCTTCGGCTGGGAAGCGGTGGGTCTGGTGTCGTACCTGCTGATCGGCTTCTACTTCACGCGTGAGAGCGCGATCTACGCGAACATGAAGGCGTTCCTCGTGAACCGCGTGGGCGACTTCGGCTTCCTGCTCGGCATCGGCCTGCTGCTCGCATTCGCCGGCTCGATGAACTACGGCGAAGTGTTCGCAAAGCGCGCGGAACTCGCGAGCCTGCACTTCCCGGGCACCGACTGGGGCCTGCTGACCGTTGCCTGTATCTGCCTGTTCATCGGCGCGATGGGTAAGTCGGCACAGTTCCCGCTGCACGTGTGGCTGCCGGACTCGATGGAAGGCCCGACCCCGATCTCCGCGCTGATTCACGCGGCGACGATGGTGACCGCCGGCATCTTCATGGTGTCGCGCATGTCGCCGCTGTTCGAGCTGTCGGATACCGCGCTGTCGTTCATCACGGTGATCGGCGCGATCACGGCGCTCTTCATGGGCTTCCTCGGCATCGTCCAGAACGACATCAAGCGCGTGGTCGCGTACTCGACGCTGTCGCAGCTCGGCTACATGACCGTCGCGCTCGGCGTGTCCGCTTACCCGGTCGCCGTGTTCCACCTGATGACGCACGCGTTCTTCAAGGCGCTGCTGTTCCTCGGCGCCGGCTCGGTCATCATGGGCATGCACCACGACCAGGACATGCGCAACATGGGCGGCCTGCGCAAGTACATGCCGATCACGTGGATTACGTCGCTCGTCGGTTCGCTCGCGCTGATCGGCACGCCGTTCTTCTCGGGCTTCTATTCGAAGGACTCGATCATCGACGCGGTGAAGCTGTCGCACCTGCCGGGTTCGGGCTTCGCGTACTTCGCGGTCGTCGCGAGCGTGTTCGTCACGGCGCTGTACTCGTTCCGCATGTACTTCCTGGTGTTCCACGGCGAAGAGCGCTTCCGCAAGCCGAAGCATCCGGAATCGCCGATGGGCATGGCGGCCGCGCACGGCCACGACGATCACGGCCATGGCCACGGTCATGACGACCATGCGCACGAACCGCACGAGACCCCGTGGGTCGTGTGGGTGCCGCTGGTCCTGCTGGCGATCCCGTCGGTCATCATCGGCGCGATCGCGATCAGCCCGATGCTGTTCGGCGACTTCTTCCAGCACGGCGTTGCATTCGACAAGGTGATCTTCATCGGCGAAAACCATCCGGCACTGGCCGAGATGGCCGAAGAGTTCCACGGCTGGGTGGGCATGGGCCTGCACTCGGTGTCGGGCCTGCCGGTCTGGCTCGCGCTCGCCGGTGTCGTTGTCGCATGGTTCCTGTACCTGAAGCGTCCGGAACTGCCGGCGTCGATCCGCCGCGCGTTCGGCCCGATCTACACGCTGCTGGACAACAAGTACTACATGGACAAGATCAACGAAGTGGTGTTCGCCCGTGGTTCGGTGGCGATCGGCCGCGGCCTGTGGAAGGAAGGTGACGTCGTGGTGATCGACGGCCTCGTCAACGGCAGCGCCCGGTTCATCGGCTGGTTCGCCGGCGTGATCCGCTTCCTCCAATCCGGTTACATCTATCACTACGCGTTCGCCATGATCATCGGCATGCTGGGGCTCCTGACCCTGTTTGTAACGCTCGGCGGCAAATAAGGCGGGGGACAACTTAATGCACGCTTTTCCGATTCTCAGTACCGCGATCTGGCTGCCGATCGTTTTCGGCCTCCTCGTGCTTGCGGTGGGTAACGACAAAAATCCGGGGACGGCCCGCTGGATCGCGCTGATCGGTTCGCTGCTCGGCCTGGCGGTCACGATCCCGCTGATCACGGGCTTCGACTCGAGCACGGCTGCACTGCAGTTCGTCGAGAAGTCGACCTGGATCGAACGCTTCGACATCGCGTATCACCTCGGCGTCGACGGCATCTCGATGTGGTTCGTCGTGCTGACCGCGCTGATCACGGTGATCGTCGTGATCGCCGCATGGGAAGTGATCACCGAGAACGTCGCGCAGTACCTCGCGGCGTTCCTGATCCTGTCCGGGATCATGATCGGCGTATTCTCGGCGGCCGACGGCCTGCTGTTCTACGTGTTCTTCGAAGCGACCCTGATCCCGATGTACATCATCATCGGCGTGTGGGGTGGCCCGAACCGCGTGTATGCGGCATTCAAGTTCTTCCTGTACACGCTGGCCGGCTCGCTGCTGATGCTGGTCGCGCTGATCTACCTGTACACGGAAACGCATTCGTTCGACCTCGCGACGTGGCAGAACGCCAAGATCGCGATGACGCCGCAGATACTGTTGTTCATCGCGTTCTTCCTCGCGTTTGCAGTGAAGGTGCCGATGTGGCCGGTCCACACCTGGCTGCCGGACGCACACGTGGAAGCGCCGACGGGTGGCTCGGTCGTGCTGGCTGCGATCATGCTGAAGCTCGGCGCATACGGTTTCCTGCGCTTCTCGCTGCCGATCACGCCTGACGCGAGCCACTTCCTGGCACCCGTCGTGATCACGCTGTCGCTGATCGCGGTGATCTACATCGGCCTCGTCGCGATGGTGCAGGCCGACATGAAGAAGCTGGTCGCGTATTCGTCGATCGCGCACATGGGCTTCGTCACGCTCGGCTTCTTCATCTTCAACCAGCTCGGCGTCGAAGGCGCGATCATCCAGATGATCTCGCACGGCTTCGTGTCGGGCGCGATGTTCCTCTGTATCGGCGTGCTGTACGACCGCGTGCACTCGCGCCAGATCGCCGACTACGGTGGCGTCGTCAACGTGATGCCGAAGTTCGCGGCCTTCGCGATGCTGTTCTCGATGGCCAACTGCGGCCTGCCGGGTACGTCGGGTTTCGTCGGCGAGTTCATGGTGATTCTCGCGGCCGTCCAGTACAACTTCTGGATCGCATTCGGCGCGGCATTCACGCTGATCCTCGGCGCTGCCTACACGCTGTGGATGTACAAGCGCGTGTACTTCGGCGCGGTTGCGAACGATCACGTCGCCAAGCTGAAGGACATCGGCCGTCGCGAATTCCTGATGCTGGCTGTGCTCGCCGCGTTCACGATGCTGATGGGCCTGTATCCGAAGCCTTTCACCGACGTGATGCACGTTTCCGTGGAAAACCTCCTCTCCCATGTCGCGCAGTCGAAGCTGCCGCTGGCCCAGTAATCGCGAGCGGAGGAACTCAAGATCATGAACGCTCCTATGAATGTCCTGTTGCCTGACGCGCTGGTGATGGCCGCCATCGTCGTCGCATGGCTGAACGACACCTTTACCGGTGCTTCCGGCCGCCGCCTGACTTATCTGATCGCGGTCGTATCGTCGGTTGTCGCCGGCGTGTGGTTCGCGGTGCAGGCACTCGATCCGCAGCAGTACTACTTCTTCTCGAAGATGGTCGTCGTCGACTCGTTCGCGAGCATGATGAAGGCGGTCGTGTCGTTCGGTTTCGCGGTCTCGCTCGTCTATTCGCGCAAGTACCTCGAAGATCGCGACATGTTCCGCGGCGACGTGTTCCTGCTCGGCATGTTCTCGCTGCTCGGTCAGCTGGTCATGGTGTCGGGCAACAACTTCCTGACGCTGTACCTCGGTCTCGAACTGATGTCGCTGTCGCTGTATGCCGTCATCGCGCTGCGCCGCGATGCCGCGCAGTCGAGCGAAGCCGCGATGAAGTACTACGTGCTGGGCGCGCTTGCGTCGGGCTTCGTGCTGTACGGCATCTCGATGCTCTACGGTGCGACCGGCTCGCTCGAGCTGGGCGAGGTGTACAAGGCGGTCGGCGGCAACACCGATGCAGCCGTGCTGATGTTCGGCGTGGTCTTCATCGTCGCCGGTATCGCGTTCAAGCTCGGCGCCGTGCCGTTCCACATGTGGGTGCCGGACGTTTATCAAGGCGCACCGACCGCGATGACGCTGTTCGTCGGCGGCGGCCCGAAGGTTGCCGCGTTCGCGTGGGGCCTGCGCTTCCTGGTGATGGGCCTGCTGCCGCTCGCACAGAACTGGCAGACCGCACTCGTGATCCTGGCTGCACTGTCGCTGATCGTCGGCAACATCACGGGTATCGTCCAGCGCAACATCAAGCGGATGCTTGCGTACTCGGCGATCTCGAACATGGGCTTCGTGCTGCTCGGCCTGCTCGCGGGCATCGTGAAGGGCGACGCAACGGCACCGGCGAACGCATACAGCTCGGCGATGTTCTACGCGATCGTCTACCTGATCACGACGCTCGGCTCGTTCGGCGTGGTGATGCTGCTCGCACGCCGCGATTTCGAAGCCGAAACGATCGACGACTTCAAGGGCCTCAACAAGCGCAGCCCGGTGTTCGCGTTCGTGATGATGGTCATGATGTTCTCGCTGGCAGGCATTCCGCCGACCGTCGGCTTCTACGCGAAGCTCGCCGTGCTCGAGGCAACCGTCAACGCGGGCCTCACGTGGCTGGCCGTGCTGGCCGTGATCACGTCGCTGTTCGGCGCGTTCTACTACCTGCGCATCGTGAAGCTGATGTACTTCGATGCACCGCAGGATACGACGCCGATTTCGGGCGATTTCTGCAAGCGTACGATCCTCGTGCTGAACGGCCTGGCGGTCGTCGCGCTCGGCCTGATCCCGAGCCCGCTGCTGACGGCCTGCCTGCAGGCAATTCGTCACACGCTGCCGCTGTAATGTCGGCAGCCGGCTGGTTTATCGTGCTGTTGGCGCTCGTCTGCGCCAACCTGCCGTTCCTGAACCAACGCCTCTTCGCCGTCGTGCCGTTCGGCGCGGCGAAGAAGAGCGGGTGGGTGCGGATCGGCGAGCTGATCGTGCTGTACTTCATCGTTGGCGCGCTCGGCTTCTGGCTCGAGTCGCGCGCCGGCAACCGCTTCGAACAGGGCTGGCAGTTCTACGCGATCACGTTCAGTTTGTTCGTCGTGTTCGCGTTTCCCGGCTTCACGTTCCAATATCTCGTCAAACGACGCTGACGGCTTCGGCCGTCGCGCTCATTCCCGGAGCCGCCGATGGCCGAACTACCCAATCACGACGCCGCACTGACCGAAACCTGCCTCGAAAGCGAGGCGATCTTCGACGGCGCGTTCCTCAAGCTCAAGCGCGATACCGTCCGTCTGCCGGATGGCAAGAAGGCCACGCGCGAATACGTCCAGCATCCGGGCGCGGTGATGGTGATCCCGCTGTTCGACGACGGCCGCGTGCTGATGGAAAGCCAGTATCGCTACCCGATCGGCAAGGTGATGGCCGAATTTCCGGCCGGCAAGCTCGATCCGAACGAAGGCGCGCTCGCATGCGCGGTGCGCGAACTGCGTGAAGAAACCGGCTACACGGCGCGCGAATACGTGTTCCTGGCCCGGATTCATCCGATCATTTCCTATTCGACCGAATTCATCGACCTGTATCTGGCGCGCGGGCTGACGGCCGGCGAGCGCAAGCTCGACGAAGGCGAATTCCTCGAAACCTTCACCGCGACGCAGGCCGACCTGCAGGAATGGGTGCGTACGGGCCAGATTACCGACGTGAAGACGATCATCGGCACGATGTGGCTCGACAAGGTGTTGTCGGGCACGTGGCCGCTCGGGCCGGTCGTGATGCCCTGAGCGCGGCGTCAGCGGCGGGTGGGACGCCGCGTTACAATCCGGTGACGCGGCGCCGCCGCGTCGCGCGATCGGAATTTAGCACGATCGTTCACAAAACCGTTTTTTGCGCTACACTCGTCACACGCCCTGATTCAGCATGAAGGTCCTCGATTTACAGTGCCCGCACGGTCATCGGTTCGAAGGCTGGTTCGCTTCCGCCGATGAATTCGAAGCGCAGTTGTCCCGCAAGCTGGTCGAATGTCCGGTGTGCGGAACGACCGAGGTCAACCGTCTGCCGTCGGCGCCGCGCCTGAACCTGTCGGGCGCGACGCAGGCACAGCCGGTCGATTCGCGTGCACTGCAGGCGCAGGTAATGCGTGCGCTGCGCGAGGTGCTGGAGAAAACCGAGAATGTGGGCGAGCGCTTCGCCGAGGAAGCGCGGCGCATCCATTACAACGAGGCGCCGGCACGCAGCATTCGTGGCGTCACGACGCTCGAAGATGCGCAATCCTTGGCCGAAGAAGGCATCGACGTGATGCCGCTGCCGATTCCTGCCGCGCTGAAAGAACCACTGCAATGACCTATGCAGTGAGTCCTTGCCGGGCCGGACGGCTGCGGACAGGAGACACTGCGCATGGATCTGGATTATTCCCCCTCGGACGACGCGTTCCGCGTCGACGTCCGCGCCTGGCTTGAGGCCAACCTGCCTCACGCACTGCGCGCCAAAGTACTCGATCACAAACGACTCGATCGCGAGGATTTCGCGAGCTGGCACCGGATTCTCGGTCAGCGCGGCTGGTCTGCGCCCGCATGGCCCGTCGAATACGGCGGCCCGGGCTGGAACGCGACGCAACGACACATCTGGGACGAAGAATGCGCGCGGATCGGTGCGCCGACCGTGCTGCCGTTCGGCGTATCGATGGTTGCACCCGTGTTGATGAAATACGGCAGCGAAGCGCAGAAACGTCATTATCTGCCGCGCATTCTCGACGGCTCGGACTGGTGGTGCCAGGGCTATTCGGAGCCGGGTTCGGGATCCGACCTCGCCTCGTTGCGCACGCGCGCGGAGCGCCAGGGCGACCACTACGTCGTCAATGGCCAGAAGACCTGGACAACGCTCGGCCAGTACGCCGACATGATGTTCTGCCTCGTGCGCACCGATCCGGCCGCGAAGAAACAGGAAGGCATCTCGTTCCTGCTGATCGACATGAAGGCGCCCGGCATCACGGTGCGCCCGATCGTCATGCTCGACGAGGACCATGAGGTCAACGAGGTGTTCTTCGAGGACGTGAAGGTGCCGGTCGAGAATCTCGTCGGCGACGAGAACCGCGGCTGGACCTACGCGAAATACCTGCTTGGCCATGAGCGCACCGGCATCGCGCGCGTCGGCGCGTCGAAGCGCGAGCTCGCGTTCCTGAAGCGTGTGGCGTCGAACCAGCGCAAGAACGGCAAGCCGTTGCTCGCCGATCCCGTGTTCGCCGCGAAGGTCGCGGCGCTCGAGGTCGAGCTGATGGCGCTGGAGGTGACGGTGCTGCGCGTCGTCAGCCGCGAGACGAGCGGCAAGGGGCCCGGCCCCGAGGCGTCGATGCTGAAGATCAAGGGCACCGAAGTGCAGCAGGCGCTCACCGAGCTGATGGTCGACGCGATCGGCCCGCTCGCCGCACCGTTCGACGTACCGTTCCTCGACGGCCAGCGCGAGCACAGCATCGCGGGCGACGACGATGCGGCACCCCTTGCCGCGTACTACTTCAATTACCGGAAGACGTCGATCTACGGCGGCTCGAACGAGATCCAGAAGAACATCATCGCGCAGATGATTCTGGGGCTGTGATCAGGGAACGGAGACAACCATGGATTTCAGCTTTACCGATGAGCAGCAGCAGTTTGCCGACGCGCTGCGCCGTTATCTCGGCGAGCAATACGGCTTCGAAGCGCGCCAGGCAATCGTGCGCAGCGATGCGGGCGTGTCGGACACGCAATGGAGCGCGTTCGCCGAACTGGGGTTGACCGCGCTGCCCGTGCCGGACGCGCAGGGTGGCTTCGGCGGCGGCCCGGTCGACATGCTGGTCGTGATGCAGGAACTCGGCCGTGCGCTCGTGATCGAGCCGTACTGGGCAACGGCGGTGGGCGTCGAGGCCTTGCGCATTGCCGGTTCCGGCGCGGGTGAGGATGCGGCGCTGCTGGAAGCCGTCGCGCAGGGGCACAAGCGTGTGGCAGTCGCATTCCACGAACCGCATGCGCGCTACGACCTGTTCGAACTCGACACGCACGCGCGCGAGCAGGGCGGCACGTACCGGCTGACCGGCACGAAATCGGTCGTTCAGCATGGCGCACAGTCGGATGCGTGGATCGTGCCCGCACGCGTCGACGGGGGCGGCATCGGCCTCTTCGTCGTCGAGCGGGACGCCGCGAACGCGAAGGTGGTCGACTACCGGACGATCGACGGCCAGCGTGCCGCGACGATCGGGTTCGATGAAACGCCGGCGCGACTGCTGACGGGCGGTACGCGCGACGCCGCAGCCCTCGAGCAGGTTGCCGATTACGCGACGTTCCTGCTGTGCGCGGAAGCGGTCGGCGTGCTCGACGAACTGAATCGCGCGACGGTCGAATACACGAAGACACGCGAACAGTTCGGCGTGCCGATCGCGCGTTTCCAGGCGCTGCAGCACCGGATGGTCGACATGCTGATCCATGCCGAGCAGGCGCGTTCGCTGACCTACCTGGCAGCCGTACGCTACGCGAGCGGCGATGCCGATGCGCGGCGCAAGGCGGTGTCGGCTGCGAAAGCGCGTGTCGGCGCCGCCGCGCGCTTCGTCGGCCAACAGGCCGTCCAATTGCACGGCGGCATGGGTGTGACCAACGAGGTCGCCGCCGCGCACCTGTTCAAGCGGCTGACGATCATCGAGACGACGCTCGGCGACACCGATCATCATCTTGCCCGCATCGCGGCGCTGCCCGATTTCGCGCAGACCGACGCGGCATGACGGCGATGCGCAAGCGCACCAACGAAGGAGACACCTAGTGGGCATCAGTTACGAAGACCTGGTGGTCGGCAGTACCACCGAAGTGGGCCGTTACACGTTCGAACCGGACGACATCAAGGCGTTCGCGCAACGCTACGACCCGCAGCCGTTCCACCTCGACGAAGAAGCCGGGAAAGCATCGCATTTCGGCGGGCTCGTCGCGAGCGGCTGGCATACGTGTTCGGTGTTCATGAGCCTGCTCATCAAGAAGCTCGGGTCGGACTCGACGAGCATGGGCTCTCCCGGCATCGATTCGATCCGTTGGCTCAAGCCGGTGCGCGCCGGCGACACGATCACGATGTATCAGAAGGTCCACGACAAGCGCGTATCGGAAAGCAAGCCCGACCGCGGCATCGTGTCGACGGAGTGGGTCGGCGTGAACAGCGCTGGCGAGACGGTGATCACTGTACATACCAAGGTGATCTTCGGGCTGCGCCATCCGGGAGGCACGCACGCATGACCGACGTGACCTTGCCGCTGATCGCATCGGCGCAGGCGCTGCAGGCGCGAGTCGGCGTAGAGCCGCTCGCGAGCGGCTGGATCGCGATCGACCAGCGTCGTGTCGATGGCTTTGCCGATGCGACCGGCGATCATCAATGGATTCACGTCGATCCCGAACGCGCGCGGCGCGAGTCGCCATTCGGCGGCCCGATCGCGCACGGGTTCCTGACGCTGTCGCTGATTCCGGCGTTGATGGCCGACGCGATGCGTTTCGAGCAGAAGATGGGTGTCAACTACGGACTGAACCGCGTGCGGTTCCTGAAGCCGGTGCCAGTCGGTGCGCGTGTGCGTGCGCTGTTTGCGGTAAAGGAAACCGCCGAGGCCGCGCGGGACGGTGTGCAGGTGACGTGGTCGGTGACGGTGCAGGTCGAGCGTCCCGATGTGCCGCTGCCAGTCTGCGCGGCGGAATTCATCACGCTGCATTACTTCTGAAGCGGGGAGCGGCATGCACGGATGCCGCTCCGCCCGTCACATGCGTGTCAGTGCTTCGCGTATTGCGTCGCGCCGAACAGCACTTCGCGTGCCTTGTCGTCCTGCAGCGCCTTGCGCATCGACGCGAGCACTTCGACACCGCGTTGCACGGCCGGTCGCGCGGCGATCGCGTCGTACCAGCGCTTCACGTTCGGCAACTCGTCGAGCACGATGCCCTGGTTCTGCCACGAGCGCGTCCACGGGAACGTCGCAATGTCCGCGATCGTGTACGCGTCGCCCGCGAGATATTCGGATTCGCCGAGGCGCTTGTCCATCACGTTGTACAGGCGCTTTGCCTCGTTCGTGTAGCGGTTGACCGCATACTCGATCTTCTCCGGCGCATACAGGCGGAAGTGGTGCGCCTGCCCGAGCATCGGGCCGACGCCGCCCATCTGGAACATCAGCCATTCGAGCGTCGCGTAGCGTGCGGCCGGATCGGTCGGCAGGAACTTGCCGGTCTTCTCCGCGAGGTAGATCAGGATCGCGCCCGATTCGAACAGCGAGATCGGCGTGCCGCCGGGGCCGTCCGGATCGACGATCGCGGGGATCTTGTTGTTCGGGCTGATCTTCAGGAATTCCGGCTTGAACTGGTCGCCTGCGCCGATATCGACCGGATGGGCACGATAAGCGAGGCCCGTTTCCTCGAGCATGATGTGCACTTTGTGGCCGTTCGGGGTCGCCCAGCTATAGACGTCGATCATCGTGAACTCCTTGGTTGCATGCGCGAAAACGGCGCAGGCAGCGCCGCGACAGGCGGTTATTAGAGCATGGATCGATGGGGGCTGCCGGCGACGGAAATGTGCGTGCCGATGCGTGTGTTGCATGACATGGCGCCGGGGGCGATTGCGTATTGTCCCGAGTCGTCGAGAGGGAGGCGTCGCCGCGCCGCACCGGGTCGATGCGGTGGCAATGCTTCAATTCGATAGCTGGTGCGACAGTTCAGCGCTTGTAGCGGGGCGGGCGTTTCTCGAGAAATGCGGTGATGCCTTCGAGCCCGTCCGCATGATGCAGCGATGCGACGAAATGATCGCGCTCCGTGGCGAGATGCGCGTCGAGCGGTTGCGTCGTCGCGTCGTCGAGCAGCGACTTGATGCGCGTGAGTGCGTTCGGCGAGATGCCGGCGAGCGCATCGGCCCATGCCAGTGCGTCGGTCAGTGCCGCGCCGGGCACGGCGAGCCGGTTGACGACGCCGAGCGTGTGCAGACGTTCGGCTGCAACGGGCTTGCCTTCGAACAGGATCTCGGCTGCGATCGCACGCGGCAGCGCGCGGGCGATGAACCACGAACCGCCCCCATCGGGCGTCAGGCCGACACGCGCGTACGACATCACGAACTTCGCATCGTGCGCGGCGACGATCAGGTCGCACGCGAGCGCGAGCGAGAAGCCCGCGCCGGCCGCGGCGCCTTCGACTGCTGCGATCACCGGCTTCGTCGAAGCGTGGATCGCCGTTACCCATGCGGCGAGCTGATCGATGCTGTCGGCCTGGTAGGACGGATCCTTCGAGCGGTTGTCGAGCAGCCGGTTCAGATTGCCGCCTGCGCAGAAGAAGCGATCGGCGCCGGTGAGTACGACCGCGCGAATCCCGGGATCCCGTTCGGCGGTGGCGAGCGCTTCGATGCCGGCCGCGTACATGTCGGGATGCAGCGCATTGCGCGCGCCGGGGTTGGATAGTGTGAGGACGAGCGTCGATTCGCTCTCGGGCGGACGCGAGGCCAGCAGTTCAGCACTCATGCGAGCGTGTCTCCATCGGATGGCAGGGCTGCGGCAGCGGACACATAGCGCATGCTAATGCGGACGATGTCGTAGCAGAGGTATTGTTGTCGTGGCGGACGCAAAACTTGCTTTAGACTAGCACGAACGTGCTTTTCAGCGCGATGAATCCCGATGCGGCCGACATCGATGCGGCCGCGCGTCGGCAAGGAAGGAGACTCCGATGCTACAGCTGTGCGGTATCCCGTTGTCCAACTATTACAACAAGGTGAAGTTCGTCCTGCTCGAGCACGACATTCCGTTCGAGGAGTCGGTATGCGGATTGCCGGTCGTCGATCCGGCACAGCTCGCCGATTCGCCGCTCGGCAAGATTCCCTTTCTGAAGACCGAGGAAGGCGCGCTGTTCGAGTCGCAGGTGATCATCGAGTACCTGGCGGCGCGCTATCCCGAAAAAGGCATTTTCCCGGCGAGCCCGTTCGCGGCCGCGAAGGTACGCGAACTGATCGAGACGCTCGAACTGTATCTCGAATGGATGGCGCGCGAGGTTTACACCGAAGCGTTTTTCGGCGGCAAGGTCAGCGACGGGATGAAGGCGCACGTCGAGAAGCGCCTGCCGCGCGCGATCGATGGATTCAAGCAGATGACGCAGTTTTCGCCGTATGTGCTCGGCGAGTCGTTCGGCCTCGCGGACATCGCCGCGTGGGTCCATCTGCCGGTCATCGGCATGGCGACGAAAGCCGTATTCGGACGCGATTTCCTGCTCGATGCAGGCATCGACTGGAAGGCGCATGCGAAGAAGGTGGGCGAGCGCCCAGCCGCACAGCGCGTGGCGGCGGAGCGCAAGGCGTATATCGACGCGACGAACGTCGCGCGTTCGTAAGCGTGGTTCCCGCAGGGCGGTGTGCGACCGCCCGTGCAGGTCTTACAGGCGGGCGAGCCGTTCGAGCGCGGACGCGAGCGTGCTTTCCTGCTTCGCGAAGCAGAATCGGACGACGCCCGATTCGTGCGGCTCGTGATAGAACGCCGACACCGGAATGGCGGCCACGCCGATCTCCGACGTGAGCCACTTCGAGAATTCCGCTTCCGGCAGGTCGCTGATCGCCGAATAATCGACGCACTGGAAGTACGTGCCCGTGCAGGGCAGCAGCTTGAAGCGGGTGCGCTCGAGGCCAGCCCGGAAGAAGTCGCGCTTCTTCTGGTAGAAGCCGGCAAGCGTCAGGTACGGCGCCGGGTCGCGCAGGTAGTCGGCGAGCCCGATCTGCATCGGCGTGTTCACCGTGAACACATTGAACTGGTGGACCTTGCGGAATTCCGCGGTCAGCGCGGCAGGCGCCGCGACATAGCCGACCTTCCAGCCTGTCACGTGATAGGTCTTGCCGAAGCTCGACACGATGAAGCTGCGCGCGGCGAGTTCCGGATAGCGCGCGACGCTCTCGTGGCGCGCGCCGTCATAGACCATGTGCTCGTAGACCTCGTCGGACAGGATCAGCACGTTGGTGCCGCGCACGATCTCCTCGAGCTTGCGCATGTCCGACTCGCGCCACACGGTACCCGTCGGGTTATGGGGCGTATTGATCAGGATCATGCGCGTTTTCGGCGTGATCGCGGCCGCCAGGCGGTCGAACGGGATTGCGTAGTCGGGCGCTTCCAGCGTGACGAACACGGGCTTGCCGCCCGCGAGCTCGATCGACGGCAGGTAGCTGTCGTAGGTCGGTTCGACGACGATCACTTCATCACCCGGATGCACCGTGCACATGATCGCGGTCAGCAACGCCTGCGTCGCGCCGGCCGTGACGGTGATTTCGGTCGCCGGATCGTAACGCCGGCCGTAGACCTGCGCGATCTTGTCTGCGATCGCGTCGCGCAGCGGCGCGACTCCGGCCATCGGCGGATACTGGTTGTGCCCGTTGCGCATCGCGGCGGCAACCGCATCGACGATGCGCGGATCGCAGTCGAAATCCGGAAAGCCCTGGCCGAGGTTCACCGCGCCTTTTTCTGCGGCAAGCGCGCTCATGACCGTGAAGATCGTCGTGCCGACGTTCGGCAGGCGCGAGGGGAAAACGGGGGTCGTTGGCATGTCTGAAGGAGCGTTCATCGATACGGTCGAAATCGGGTGGAGCGGCGTAGGTCAGGCCGGCGTGGTCGTCGTGTCCGGCGCGGCGTCGAGCGAGCAGGCCTCGGTAAATGGCGCGGGCTGCGCGATCCGGAAGCCGAAGTCGCGTGCGGTGCGCTTCGCGAGCTTCAGCAGCGCGCGGTCTTTCGACACGAGCCACTCAACCTGGGCGGCGCGGGCGAGTTCGAGAAACTTCTGGTCGTCGCGGTCCTTGCATTTCGGCAACGGCGGCGCACCGGCGTCGACGGGCGGCGGCTCGACGAGGTTCGCGAGCCGGGCGACGGTCGCGAGTGCGGCCGCCTTGTCGATGGCGCGCGACTGGAATTGCGGATAGTCGAGCACGTATTCGAGCTCGGTCAGGCAGCGGCCGTCGATCACGGCGGCAAGCGCGCCGCTTTCCAGCGCGGCCCGGATCGGGCGCGTAGCGGGGTCGTCGAATACGAGGATGTCGATCCAGACGTTCGAGTCGAGCACGACGCGATGTGCGGCATGCGGGGCGAGAGAGCGGGTCATTCGTTACAATCGGTGGTTTTCGTCTGACCGCAAGGCACGGCGTGCCAGCGAGCCTCTATGATAATCGTTCTCTCTCCAGCCAAATCCCTCGACTACGATACGCCCGCGCACGTCCAGTCTTACACGAAGCCTGCATTCGTCGACGACGCGTCCGAGCTGATCGACGGCCTGCGCAAGCTGTCGCCGCAGGACATCGCGACACTGATGGATATCTCCGATCCGCTCGCGCGCCTGAATTTCCAGCGCTTCGCCGACTGGTCGTCGACCTTCACGCCGGCCAACGCGAAGCAGGCCGTGCTCGCGTTCAACGGCGACGTCTATGAAGGTTTCGACGCGAAATCGCTGTCGTCCGCCGATCTCGACTATGCGCAGCAGCACGTGCGCGTGCTGTCGGGCCTGTACGGACTGCTGCGTCCGCTCGACCTGCTGCAGCCGTACCGGCTCGAGATGGGCACGCGCTTCGCGAACGCGCGCGGCAAGGATCTGTACGCGTTCTGGGGCGACCGCATCACGCGGGCACTGAACGAACAGCTCGAAACGCGCAGCGGCGCGGCGCGCGTGCTGGTCAACTGCGCGTCGACCGAATACTTCAAGTCGGTCAAGCCGAAGCTGCTGGCCGCACCGGTCATCACGCCGGTGTTCGAGGACTGGAAGGGTGGCCGCTACAAGATCATCAGCTTCCATGCGAAGCGTGCGCGCGGTCTGATGGCGCGCTTTATCGTCGAGAAACGTATTACCGACCCGAAGGCGCTGAAGGATTTCGCGACGGAAGGCTATGCGTTCGATGCGGCGGCGTCGAACGATTCGACTTACGTATATCGCCGGCGAGTCGGCGAGTGACCCTGCCGGCCGTTCACGAGACGGCCGGCGCATGCATGAGGCCGGGCAAGCACTACACCGCCTGTTCCGGTCGCCAGCTCGGCGTTAGCGCTAAAGCGCTAACGCCGGTCGACAAAGGAGAGACAGATGGCCCTTTCGATCACCAGCAATTTCGACGCAGGCGCAATCGACGTCGTGTCGTGCGACAGTCCCGATGCGATTCGGCTGCGCGTGCGCGGCGACACCCGCTCGGAATTCGCGCAATGGTTTTACTACCGCTTGACGGGCGCGCGTGGCGAGCGCTGCGTGAT
The DNA here is from genome assembly GCF_011753045.1 of Burkholderia sp. Ap-955. Classification (NCBI taxonomy): domain Bacteria; kingdom Pseudomonadati; phylum Pseudomonadota; class Betaproteobacteria; order Burkholderiales; family Burkholderiaceae; genus Burkholderia; species Burkholderia sp. Ap-955. The sequence goes on along the minus strand of NZ_VWWH01000055.1, from coordinate 5,247 downwards.
GACGTTCGAGAATGCGGCTGAATGCGCATATCCGTCGGGCTGGCGCAATTACAGCGCGGTGGCGAGCTACGACCGGGTCGACTGGTTCCGCGTGCCGACGACGTTCGACGGCAAGACGATGACCATCGACCATACACCGGAATTCGACAGCATCTACTACGCGTATTTCGAACCGTACTCGGAAGAACGTCACGCGGCATTTCTCGGCGCGGTCCAGCAGTTGCCGCAGGCGAGCGTCGTCGAACTCGGCCGCACGGTCGAGGGCCGTCCGATGTCGCTGCTGACGCTCGGTACGCCGGAAACCGACGGCGCGCCGAAGAAGAAGGTGTGGATCATCGCGCGCCAGCATCCTGGCGAGTCGATGGCCGAATGGTTCGTCGAAGGCCTCGTCAAGCGGCTGGCCGGATGGGGCGACTGGGCGGGCGATCCGGTCGCGCGCAAGCTGTACGATCGTGCGACGTTCCATATCGTCCCGAACATGAACCCGGACGGCAGCGTGCATGGCAACCTGCGCACCAATGCGGCAGGCGCGAACCTGAACCGCGAGTGGATGGCGCCCGATGCCGAGCGCAGCCCCGAGGTGCTGGCCGTGCGCGATGCAATCCATGCGATCGGCTGCGACATGTTCTTCGACATTCACGGCGACGAGGATCTGCCGTACGTGTTCGTTGCCGGGTCCGAGATGCTGCCGAGCTTTACCGAACAGCAGGGCAAGGAGCAGACCGCGTTCATCGAAGCGTTCAAGGTCGCGAGCCCCGACTTCCAGACTGAGCACGGCTATGCCGCGAGCAAGTACAAGGAGGACGCGCTCAAGCTCGCGTCGAAGTACATCGGCCACCAGTTCGGCTGTCTGTCGCTGACGCTCGAGATGCCGTTCAAGGACAACGCAAACCTGCCCGACGAACGTGTCGGCTGGAACGGCGAGCGAAGCGCGGCGCTTGGCGCGGCGATGCTGGCGGCGATCCTGGTGCACGTCGACACGTTCGCGTAAGCGTAGCGTCGCCGTATGAAAAAAGCCGGGGCATCTCAGGATGCCCCGGCTTTTTTTACTTCTGTGGATGTCGCTTCGTCGTATCAGGACTTCTTCGCGGTCTTCTTCACGACCTTCTTCTGGCCGCTCGACTTTTTCGTTGCGACGGCCTTCTTGCTGCCGGTACGGCCCGATGCCTTGGCCTTGCCCTTGCCTCGGTGCGACTTGCCCTTGAATTTCTTCGTCGAGGACGAGGAGCGCTCGACGCGCGGCTTAAGCGGCGGGACCGGGTCGTTCCAGCTGAACGCGAGCATTTGTTGACCGACATAGCCGCATCGGAATTTCAGCGGCGTCGGGTCGCTGCCGTCGCTGTGGACGCCGAGGCCGTCGACGGTGACGATATTGTCGACCTTCACGCGCTGCTTGCCCTGGTCGAACGAGTCGTTCCACGGTGTGATCGTCGCGTTGCCGCTGTCGAATGCGTTCGGCGCGAAGTCGACGCGGTCGAAGGCCGACGACGTGCTGGCGATGAAACTGCCGTGCGCTGCACAATCGGCGGCGAGCGGATCGGCATGCATTTCGTTGACGAACTTGTTGATCAGTTCGGAGCGCTGGTCGAGCAGATCGGCGAATGCCGGTGTCGGAAGCGCAAGCGACAGGCCCGCAATACAGGCTGCCAGCTTGCCGAGCGCCCGGAAAATCCGGAGCGACGCAGGAGAGCTGTCCATCTGGTTATTGGTGAGGAGCGAATGAGACATCGGGCACGTATAGATGCCCGATGAAGAACCGGAGTTCAATCTTAGCGTAAAAAAGTTGTGCGGCAGTAGATGTCGCACTCTGCCGCACTGAGCGAGGGACGGTCGGCACGTGACGACGGCGCCGCCGCCGGAGGGGCAATTCAGGCGCGCGGGCCGCCGAGACGATAGCGCCGGACGTCGAAGGTCGTGACCCACGCGGGACGATAGACGGCGATGAGCGCGGTCGCCATGCCGGTGAACCACGCTTCGCCGAGTGCAAGCAGCGCGGTGTTCAGCAGATAGCCGGCCGGAATCACGACGGGAACGCCATCCGCGAGCGCGAGCTGGACCCCGGCAGCGGCAGCGGCGACCGCGATGATCGCGATGGCCGGCGACAGGAATCCCTGGCCGGTAATGAACGACGCGAGATTGTGCGGCAACCATGCGAGTGCGGCGCGCTGCAGCAATGCCGACACGGCGACCGGCAGCGCGCCGTAGATCAGATAGGTCAGCCCAATGCCCTGCCAGGGCGCATCGAAGATGATCGCGGCGACCGCCGTGACGGCGCCCATCGCGATCAGTGCGAGTGTCCAGTCGAACAGCGTGACGAGCAGCGTCGCGCCAAGCAGATGCATGACGATGCCATCTTCGAGCCACGCATTCGAGGCCCAGAGGACCGCAATGGCGGTGACGAGCGCGAGCCACACGTGCTGGAGCGTGGCGTCCTGCAGGCGCACGAAGGGGCGATTCCAGATCGCGAGCGCGAGCAGGGCCACGGCGGCGATCCAGCCACCGATGCCAACCCAGAGCGGAAGCGGTGTGAAAAGAAAACCCATGCGTCCATATTACTCGTTGAGCATCAAAGGTGGGAATCAGCACACACCGACCGTCGCAATATCGAGACTGTTTGACTAGCGTTCGCGCCGGAACCGCGCCGGCGGCTCGGCGGCGATCGGCAGGTCCTGAGTGCTGTTGATCGAGGCCGGCAACGGGTACGGGCGGCCACTCCGTTGCGTACGCAGCGGAACCGGGCCCAGTTCGCCGATGGCCGGCGTGCGCGCACGACTGCGGTTCGCCAGCAACACCTCGAGGTGAGGCGACAGCCAGCCGTTGTAGATTGCGACCGCGGCGGCGCGGTTGGCGGCACCAAGCTGCTGGAAGATGCTGGCGAGGTGGATCTTGACGGTGCCTTCGCTGATGCCGAGTGTGCGGGCGATCATCTTGTTGGTGCTACCCATGTGGACGAAGCGCATGATCTGCGCTTGCCGCGGCGACAGGAGGCCGCTCGGTGGCCGGCGGGGAAGCGACCCGGCGAGCGTCTGAAAATGAGCATCGTAGCGCGCCGCAGCAGTAGAGGGCAGCAGGCGGAGCGCAATCGGCGGAATGTAATGCCCGCCCAGCAGCACGATCTCGAGCGCACGCACGATCAGGTGTGGCCGCGTGGAATGCGGGATCACGCCGGCGACACCGTAGTTGAAGAAGCGCTGGATGGCTTCGGGCGATGTTTCGTCGACCAGGACGGCTACGGGTGTCGGCGAGCACGCGCTGCAGAGCGCCTGAAGCTCGCTGAGCCGGCCGACGTCGAGCCAGTCGATCGCGACCAGGTCGAAGCGCTGGTTGCGCAGCAGCCTGCGCGCCTGAAAACTGTCGGGCGCATCGTTGATGCCGGCGTGACGGTCGATCTGTCGCAACAGGGCCTTCAGTCCGTCACGCCGCTCGGCGTCTGAATTGAGCATCAGGAACCGCATATTCAACCTCCGTTATGTGAGCCATTGATCTGCCGTCTGGCATGTCTTGGGTCTGATGATGACAAAGACCTTACACGATGTCTGCTTGGCTGAAAGGCTTAGGAAAAGTATGAAATTTCGGGCGGCGGGAAGGCAGACAAGTAAAAAGCCGCTCCGGCGGGAACCGTGAGCGGCTTCAGATGGGCAGGCCGTCAGGCCTGCTGTGGTGCAGATTAGTGGAAGTGCGGCTGGGCGGGTGACGCGTCTTCCGGCATTTCCGCGTGGACGATTTCGCCGAGCGGATCTGCGTAGAGCGGCACGCCGCAGTCATCGCAATATTCGGGTTCGAAGCGGCCCGCGTGCCGCCGGACGTCGGTTACGCCGCATTCCTTCAGCAGGCTCACGATTTCCTCGACCGGTCCTTCGATCGGCGTTTCGCCTTCGAGCGTCGCACTTTCCATCGACACGTCGCCGTTTTCGCGACCGTAGAGCGGCCATACGACGCCGTAGATTACGTCGTTGCTGGCACGCCGTGTGAAGCCGACACGGTACTCGTCGATACGGCGTTCGCCGAAGCCGGCGACCACCGCGCGCAGCTCTTGCGGTGCTGCACCAAGTGTGTCGAATAGATAACGAATGGCCGTTCTTACCGTATGTGGACGGATACGTTCGTCCGCATCCCGGCAGGCCGAATAGTACGCGTCCGGAAGCAGGCATTCGAATTCGCAGCCGGGCAGCGCGATCGACAGGTTCGGGCCGCCTTGGGCCGTCCATTGCTCGAGGCACTGGCCGCGTTCGATCCGGCTGCCGTTTTCTTCTTCCTGCCAGCGGAACAGCGGTGCGCCGGCGGGGGCCGCAACGACGGCGAGCAGGAAGCGCGGGTCGGCCAGGATCGGCGAGGTTTCGGGCAGGTCGCCGAAGCTGAGCTTGGGCGTGTGCTGGCTGATCGCCCCATGCGCGAGCTGCTGGGCGAGCCGGTAGGTCTCGACGTGGTGTCGCGGCAACTGGTCGATGCTGTAGAGGAACGGGGCAAGCCCGACGAGGGTACCGTTCGCAAGGACGTGCGCTTGCAGGTGCGTTCGAAGCGCGTCGGCAACGTCGCCCTTGAGCGGGCCCGATGGAATCATGTAGCGCGTCCATGCGAGAACCGGGACGGCGACCAGCAGCGCATCGAACGGTTGGCCGTCGTGCTCGATTACCATCGACTCGCTGTGCGTCTCGGCCATGTCGGCGAGCGCGCCATAGGCGTCTGGATGATTCTGCTGCAGATGGTCGAGCGCTGCGTCGAGCGTGGTCTGGTTGCCGTTGCGGACAATCTTGGCGAGCAGCGCATCGAGCTTCGCTTCCCAGAAGCGGTCCTCGATGCGGCTGCCCGAGGCGAAGAGCGCAAGCGACAGGCCGACCAGTTTGTCGGCATCGGGGGGGAGGCGTTTGGCGATTCGCTGGCGCATATTAAAGACGTATATAGAAAGAGGCGAAGAACCTCGTATTCTAGTCCGTTCTTTGCACCATAAGCGGTCTCGTGCCGACGCATGGCCGGCCGGCCAAATTGCAGCTTTTGTAAAAAAGTTGCTTCAAACCCCTTGCGCAGATCGAAGAGGCTGCCTATAATCACGCCTCTTTCGCGCTAACGGAAACGCGGCGCGGGAGAAGGGAAGCAGGGTGGGTGGTGCGCTGGAGTCTGAGGCGCGCAGCCGGCCTGGAAGTTGAGCCCCGCAGTCGCAACGGCGCAGTAAAAAAGTTGTTGACGAACTGCGAAACACGGTTCATAATTTCGCTTCTCTGCTGCTGAAAACGCAGCGCTGCTGAGAAA
>NZ_VWWH01000054.1:0-50323 GCF_011753045.1 Burkholderia sp. Ap-955 | reverse complement strand
CCTTTCCAGCGCCCAGGCCGCCGAGACCGCATGAACGCGCCCGCCCGCCCCGCCGTCGCGGCCCGGCCGCGCTACGCGCTGGTCGCCACCGCGTGCCTCGTCGCACTGATCGCGCTGTCGCTCGCGTGGGAGCTGTGGCTCGCGCCGCTGCGTCCGGGCGGCTCCGCGCTGATGCTCAAGGCGATCCCGCTCGCGCTCGCGCTGCCCGGCGTCTGGCGGCGTAACATCTATACGATGCAGTGGGCGAGCATGCTGATACTCGTCTATTTCGCCGAAGGCGTCGTGCGCGGCATGTCCGATCGCGGGCTGTCCGCGACGCTCGGCTGGTGCGAGACCGCGCTCGCCATCGTCTTCTTCGTGGCGGCGCTGGCGTACGTCGCGCCGTTCAAGCGCGCGGCGAAAAAGTCGCGCGCCGCGTCCTGACCCTTACGCGACAAGGTGATGATGTCTTCCGAAGCTTTCGTTTCCGCGTGCCGCGACGCGATCGGCGCCGATCACGTGCTGACCGACCCGCACGATACCGAACCGTTCCTGACCGACTGGCGCCGCCGCTACAAGGGCGCCGCATGCGCGGTGCTGAAGCCCGCGAACACGGCCGAAGTCGCCGCGCTCGTCAAGCTGGCCAACGCACACGGCATCGCGCTCGTGCCGCAAGGCGGCAACACGGGCCTGGCCGGCGGCGCCACGCCCGACGCGAGCGGCAGCCAGGCCGTGCTGAGCGTCGCGCGCCTGAACCGCGTGCGTGCGCTCGATCCGCACAACAACACGATCACCGTCGAAGCCGGCGTGATCCTCGCAGACGTGCAGGCGCGCGCCCGCGAAGGCGGCCGGCTGTTCGCGCTGAGCCTCGCGGCGGAAGGCAGCTGCACGATCGGCGGCAACCTGTCGACCAACGCGGGCGGCACCGCGGTGCTGCGCTACGGCAACGCGCGCGAGCTGTGTCTCGGGCTCGAGGTCGTGACGCCGCAGGGCGAGATCTGGGACGGCCTGCGCGGACTGCGCAAGGACAACACGGGCTACGACCTGCGCGATCTGTTCATCGGCGCGGAAGGCACGCTCGGGATCATCACGGCGGCCGTGATGAAGCTGCATCCGCTGCCCGCGGCGCAGGTCACCGCACTCGCCGCGCTCGAATCGCCGCACGCGGCGCTCGATTTCCTCGCCCTCGCGCAGCGCGCGGCCGGGCCGCTGCTGACCGGCTTCGAGCTGATGTCGGACTTCTGCATGCAGCTCGTCGGCAAGCACTACCCGCAACTGCGCTACCCGTTCGCGCAGACGCATGCGCAGACGGTGCTGCTCGAACTGTCCGACAACGAAAGCGAAGCGCATGCGCGCGCGCTGTTCGAGAAACTGATGGAAGAAGCGTTCGAGGCCGGGCTCGTGGTCGACGCGGTGGTTGCGGAGAATCTCGCGCAGTCGCGCGCGTTCTGGGATCTGCGCGAGCACATCCCGCTCGCGCAGGCCGACGAAGGGCTCAACATCAAGCACGACATCGCGGTGCCGATTTCGTCGATCGCGCGCTTCATCGACGAGACCGACGCGGCGATCCAGCAGGCCGCGCCGGGCGCGCGGATGGTCACGTTCGGCCACCTCGGCGACGGCAATCTCCACTACAACGTGCAGATGCCCGAAGGCGGCGACCCGAAAGCGTTCCTGGCCGCGTTCCAGGCGCCGATCAACCGGATCGTCTACGACAACGTGCATCGCCACCACGGCACGATCAGCGCGGAGCACGGCATCGGCCAGTTGAAGATCGACGACGCGCAGCGTTACAAGTCGCCGGTCGAAACGACGCTGATGCGCACGCTGAAGACCGCGCTCGATCCGCGCGGCCTGATGAATCCCGGCAAGGTCCTGCGCTGAAGCCGTCCACTCCGGAGCCACGCCCGTGAAAGTCCGCGTCCTGTCCGACCTGCATCTCGAAAGCAACCTGCCCGACGCGATCCCGCATGCCGACGCGGATCTCGTCGTGCTCGCCGGCGACATCCACAATCATGCGGAAGGCCTGCGCTGGGCCGCCGAAACGTTCGATTCCGCGGTGCCGGTGATCTACGTGCCGGGCAACCACGAGTACTACGACGGGGAATTCGGTGCGCTGGAGACGGCGATGCGCGATGCGGCGCAGGCGCTCGACAACGTGCATTACCTGAACAACGACGTCTACGTCGATCCCGGGCAGCGCTTCCGCGTGCTCGGCACGACGCTCTGGGCCGATTTTTCGCTGTTCGGCAACGACGAAGCCAGCCTTGCCGGTTCGATCGAGGCCGGGCTGCGCGTGATGCTCGATTTCAAGGGATTGATCCAGGTGACCTGGCCGCACGACGCGGCACTGCATGCGGCGCCGGGCACGCAAGAGCGGGATTTCTCGCCGGCGGACGCGATCGCGCTGCATCGACGCAGCCGCGCGTGGCTCGAAGCGCAGCTCGCCACACCGTTCGCGGGCCAGACGATCGTCGTGACCCACCATGCGCCGCACCGGCGCTCGCTGGCGGAGCGCTACGCGGAAGATCTTGCGTCGGCGGGATTTGTGACAGACATGGCGGAGCTCGTGAAGCCGCCGGTCAATCTGTGGCTCCATGGCCACACGCATACGTCATTCGACTATGTGGCGGACGGCGGCACACGCGTGGTGTGCAACCCGCGCGGCTACATCCACCGGCGCACCGGCGAACTGGAAAATACCGCGTTCGCGTGGGGCAAGGTCGTCGAGCTCGGCTGAACGCCGAGCCCGCGCGGCCGCGTTGCACGGCCTTTTTCGACCCGGAGCGTGACGGCCGGATCAGCGGCCGGGGCGGCGTTGCTCGCGCACTCGCACCGGTACCGGCTTCATCTGCGCCTTCGCCTTCATCGCGCGCAGCAGGTCGCGGGTCGCCGCGGCGGCCGCGGCCGCGCCCAGCAGGACTCCAAGGCCGATCATCAGGTGCGTATCCATTGCTACTCCGGGGTTGCGTATCTCGTTAATTCCCACAGTATCAAACTGTCTGACACGCGTTCGTAAAAAAATGTTGCGTGAAGGACAAATCTCGTCAGATTGCGGTCAACCGCGCTGTCATGTCGCACGCGTGTACTGCTCGAGCGCGGCTTCGTCGGCTGCGAGCGTCGCCGGCAGTTCGTCGCGCAGGAAATCGACCCAGGTGCGAATTTTCGCGTCGAGGTACTGGCGCGACGGATACAGCGCGTAGATGTTCATCACGTGCGACCGGTAATCGGGCATCACGCGCACGATGTGCCCGCTGCGCAACCAGCCGATCGCCGAATAGAGCGGCAGACCGCCGATCCCCATCCCTTCCCGCACGGCCACCGCGAGCGCCTCGGCGACGTTCACGCGAAACGGCGGCGGCGTCGTGATCGGGACGACCTCGTCGCCGTTCGGCCCCGCCAGCGCCCATTCGTCGAACTGGAAGCCCGGCCCGATCATCCCGAGACAGACGTGCTGTGCGAGATCCGCCGGCCGTTGCGGCACGCCATGGGCCTCGACATAACCGCGCGACGCGCACACCACGCTGTAGCTCTCGCCGAGCCGCTGCGACACGAGCCCGGAATCCGGCAGGTCGCGGCCGACGACGATCGCGACGTCATACCCCTCGTCGAGCAGGTCAGGCATCCGCTGCGCGAGGGTCAGCTCGACGTGCACGTCCGGGTAGCGCTCGCGATAACGCGCGATGGCCGGCACCAGGTAGTGCTGGCCGAGGCTCGTGAAGCAATGCACCTTCAGCTTGCCCGACGGGCGCGCATGTGCGTCGCCCGCCTCGGCTTCGGCCTGGTCGACATACGCGAGGATCTGCTCGCAGCGCTGCAGGTAGCGCTCGCCGGCTTCGGTCAGCGCGATCCGGCGCGTCGTGCGGTTCAGGAGACGCGTGCGCAGGTGCGCCTCGAGATCCGAGACCGCGCGCGACGCGTAGGCGGTAGTCGAATTCATCTGCTGGGCGGCCGCGGTAAAGCTTCCCGCGTCGACCACGCGGACGAATACCCGCATGTTTTGTAACGTATCCATCCCATTACCCATTTGAATCCGGACGGATTGTTGCACAGAGGCGAACAAGTATTGTCTCAGGATTCGTAAAAATGACTTGCACCCTTGTCCATTTATTCAGGAATCACTGAAAAATATAATCGCATCCGACTCATCTATATCCGAAAGGGAGAAAATCGTGCAGTCTCCGGCGACAAAAGGGACGCTCGCACTGGCGGTTCTTGCAGTCTCATTAATAATGGCCGGATGCGCGAGCATGGGCGACAACAAGCCGCAGTCGGCCCGCATCGAGGCGAACGCGCTCGATGCCGGCGCCGCGATCCGTGCGGCCGACCGTGACGCGGGCTGGCCCGCAGCCGACTGGTGGCGCGCCTACCGCGATCCGCAACTCGACGCCTGGATCGCCAACGCCCAGGCCGGCAACCCGACGCTCGCGGCCGCCGAGGCACGGGTGCGCGAAGCGCAGGCAATGGCACGCGTGGCCCGTTCGGCCGAGTTGCCGCAGATCAACGGCAACCTGTCGCTGATGCGCCAGCACTGGCCGGACAACGTGTATTACGGCCCCGGCCCGCTCGCGAACGCCGATACCTGGAACAACACCGGCACGCTCGGCCTGTCGTACCACCTCGACCTGTGGGGCAAGGACAAGAACGCGACCGAGCGCGCGCTCGACACCGCGCATGCGACCGCCGCCGACGCGCGTGCGGCCAAGCTCGAGCTCGAAGTCAACGTCGTGCGCGCGTACGTCGGCATGTCGATGAACTATGCGTTGCTCGACCTCGCGCACGAAACGTTCGAACGCCAGCGCTCGCTCGCCGATCTGGCGCGCAAGCGGCTGCAGGCCGGCCTCGGCACGCAGCTCGAAGTGAGCCAGGCGGAATCGACGCTGCCCGATTATGAGCGCCAGATCGACAGCTACGAGGAAGCGATCCAGCTCGCACGGCACCAGCTCGCCGCGCTGGCCGGCAAGGGCCCCGGCGCGGGCGATGCGATCAAGCGGCCGCAGCTGTCGCTCGACGCACCGGCCGGCCTGCCGTCGGCGATGCCGGCCGACCTGCTCGGCCGCCGCCCCGACGTCGTCGCGGCGCGCTGGACGGTCGACGCGCAGGCGCGCGGCATCGATGTCGCGAAGGCGTCGTTCTACCCGAACATCGACCTGCTCGCGACGGTCGGCGGCTTCGGCGTGACCGCGCCGTTCACCGACTTCCTGCGCGCGATGAACGGCGGCTGGACGGCCGGCCCCGCGCTGTCGCTGCCGATCTTCGAAGGCGGCCGGCTGCGCGCGCAGCTCGGCGCCGCGAATGCCGGCTACGACCAGGCGGTCGAGCGCTACAACCAGACGATCGTCGGCGCGCTCAAGGACATCGCCGACCAGGTCGTGCGGATCCGTTCGCTCGATACGCAGAAAAAGGACGCCGCACGCTCGGTGGCCGCCAACGACCGCAGCTACCAGCTGTCGCGCGAAGGCTTCCGCCGCGGGCTGACCGACTACGTGAACGTGCTGGTCGCGCAGCAGCAGTTGCTGCGCGCGCAGGAGACGGCCGCCCGCATCGATGCGGAACGCCTCGCCGCGCACGCGCAGTTGATGGCCGCGCTCGGCGGTGGCGTCGAGACGGGTATGGACGTTCGGGGCGGCCATCCGCGGGACGGCGATCCGTCGCACGACGAATCCGCCGCGGGCGCAGCCGTGCCTGCTGCCGCGTCGGGCGCGAAGCCCGTGGCAGCCGTCGCCCGGCCCGCGCAGGTGGCCGCCGCCGGTGCGTCCGGCGTGCCGGCCGCACGGTAACGCGGAGCGACGCCATGTCAGCCTCCTCTCCCGCCTCCACGCCCGCCGGCGGTCCGTTCGCGGCCTGGGCCGCCGCGTTCGGCGACTGGGCCCGCACCTACGGCGCCGCGTGGCTCTACCTGTTCAAGGCGCTGCTCGCGACCTTCATCGCGCTCGGCGTGTCGATGCGGCTCGACCTGCCTGCACCGAAGACGGCGATGACGACCGTCTTCATCGTGATGCAGCCGCAAAGCGGCGCCGTGCTCGCGAAGAGCTTCTACCGGGTCGCCGGCACGATCTTCGGGCTCATCGCGACGCTCACGTTCGTCGGGCTGTTCCCGCAGCAGCCGCAGCTGTTCCTGCTGGCGATCGCCATCTGGATCGCACTGTGCACCGCCGGCGCCGCGCGCAATCGCAACTTCCGCAGCTACGGCTTCCTGCTCGCCGGCTATACGACCGCGCTGATCGGCCTGCCCGCGTCGCAGCACCCGGACGGGGCATTCATGAGCGCGATGACGCGCGTCTCGGAAGTCATTATCGGGATCGTGTCGGCCGGCGTCGTCAGCGCGCTCGTGTTTCCGCAGTACACGGGCGAACAGATGCGCACGACGGTGCGCAAGCGCTTCGGCAGCTTCGTGGACTACGTCGCGTCGGCGCTGTCGGGCCAGCTCGACCGCGCGCACATCGAGACCATCCACACGCGCTTCGTCGCCGACGTGGTCGGCTTCGAGGCCGCGCGCAGCATGGCCGTGTTCGAGAATCCGGACACGCGCATGCGCAGCGGCCGCCTCGCGCGCCTGAACAGCGAGTTCATGAGCGCATCGAGCCGCTTTCACGCGTTGCATCAGTTGATGAACCGGCTGCACGCGGCCGGTGCGCAGGCTGCGATCGATGCGATCGAACCGTATTTCCGCGAAATCGCGCCGCTGCTCACGCGCCATGGTGAACCCGTGCGCACGTCGATCGACGCCGCGCACTCGGCCGAGCAACTGCTCGCGTGGCGCGACGCGCTGCCGCGCCGCATCCGCGCGACGCGCGCGGAACTCGAAACGCAGCCCGATTTCCCGCTGCTCGACTTCGACACGGCCGCCGAGCTGCTGTACCGCTTCATCACCGACCTGCAGGAATACGCGGCAACCTACGCATCGCTCGCGACCGCGACGCACGAACGCGAACGCTGGATCGAGCGCTACGAGCCGCGCACCAACCGGACGGCCGCCACGATCGCGGGGATCCGCACCGCGACGGTGATTCTCGCGCTGGGCTGGTTCTGGATCGAGACCGCGTGGCCGAGCGGCGTGATGCTGGTGCTGAATGCCGCGGCGACCTGCGCGCTCGCGTCGTCGGCACCGCGCCCGACCGCGATGGCCGCCCAGATGGGGATGGGCACGGCGCTGGCCGTTTGTACCGGCTTCCTGCTGATGTTCGGCATCTATCCGCGGATCGACGGCTTCTGGCTGCTGTGCGCGGCGCTCGCGCCGCTGCTCGCGATCGGCATCTACATGACGCTGAAGCCGAAGCTCGCGGGCTACGGGATGGGCTACCTGATCTTTTTCTGCTTTCTCGCCGGCCCGGACAGCATCACGCACTACGATCCGATGAGCTTCATGAACGACGCGCTCGCGCTGCTGCTGTCGATGCTGGTATCCGCGATCGCGTTCGCCGTGCTGTTCCCGCCGACCGCGCCGTGGCTCAAGAAACGCCTGTTCGCGGACCTGCGCCACCAGGCCGTCGCGGCCTGCCATGCGCGGCTCGCCGGATTGCGCACGCGCTTCGAGAGCGGCGCGCGCGACCTGATGTACCAGGCGCACACGCTGTCGGCCGACCAGCCCGACGTGCAGCGCGACGCGCTGCGCTGGATGTTCGCCGTGCTCGAAACCGGCAACGCGGCCATCGACCTGCGCCACGAGCTGGCCACGCTGCCGTCCGAGCCGCGCTATGCGCCGACGACGCCGTGGCGACGTGCGATCGAGACGATGCGCGCCGCGCTGTCGTCGCTGTTCGCCCGGCCGGACGCCGAACGCTTCGACGCAACGCTCGCCGCGGTCAACGATGCGATCGACGCGACCCGGCAGACGCTCGACGCGTTCACGCCTTCGCGCGAGGAGCGCCACCGGCTGCAGCGCATCCTGAGCCACCTGCATTTCGTGCGCACGGCCCTGCTCGATCCCGAATCGCCGCTCGCCGCGCTCAACCGCAACCGCCCCGTGCGTCCCCAACCAGGAGCCTCGTCATGATGCCGCGTGAAATCGCCATTCTCGATGCCTACATGCCCACGGCGGTGCTGATGTTCGTCCTCGGCGCGCTCGCGACCTGGGCCGTCGACCGCCTGCTCGCCTACACGGGCCTCTACCGTCTCGTCTGGCACCCGTCGCTGTTCCGGGCCTGCCTTCTCGTCTGCATTTGCGGCGGACTGAGTCTAGCCGTTTACCGTTGATTCCGAACCATCATGATTCTCAGAAAACTCTTCGGCTTCGTCGCGACCGCCGTCATTCTTCTCGTCGCGATCCTGATCGGGCGCTCGCTGTGGGTGCACTACATGGATGATCCGTGGACGCGCGACGGGCGCGTGCGCGCCGAGATCGTCAACGTCGCGCCGGACGTGTCGGGCGCGATCGTCGAGCTGCCCGTGCATGACAACCAGCTCGTCAAGAAAGGCGACCTGATCATGCAGATCGACCCGTCGCACTACCAGATCGCGGTCGAGCAGGCGCAGGCGGCCGTCGCCGCCCGTCGCGCGGAACTGCAGATGCGCCGCGACGACGCGGCCCGCCGCGCGGATCTCGATGCGCTCGTCGTGTCGAAGGAAAACCGCGAGAACGCGGCACACAGCGCATCGAGCGCCGATGCGCAGTACCAGCAGGCGATCGCCGCGCTCGATGCCGCGAAGCTCAACCTCGAGCGCACGCGCGTCGTCGCGCCGGTCGACGGCTACGTCACGAACCTGCAGACGTTCAAGGGCAACTACGCGGTGGCCGGCCAGGCGAAGCTCGCGATCGTCGACAGCCATTCGTTCTGGGTCTACGGCTACTTCGAGGAAACCAAGCTGCCGCGCGTGAAGATCGGCGCGCCGGCCGAGATGCGGCTGATGAGCGGCGGCGTGATGAAGGGCCACGTCGAAAGCATCTCGCGCGGCATCTACGATCGCGACAACCCGCAGAGCCGCGATCTCGTCGCGGACGTGAACCCGACCTTCAACTGGGTGCGCCTTGCGCAGCGCGTGCCGGTGCGCATCAAGATCGACGACGTGCCGGCCGACGTGGTGCTGTCGGCGGGCACGACCTGCACGGTCATCATCGATCCGGACAAGCAGAAGAAGTCGTAAGCGCCGGATAGCCGGGCGCGCTTACGCGGCGATACGGAAACGCCCGACCAGCGACTTCAGCGCCTGAGCCTGCTCGTCGAGCGCATTCGCGGCCGCGGCCGCCTGTTCGACGAGCGCCGCGTTCTGCTGCGTGCCGGCATCCATCTGCGTGACCGCTCGGCCGATCTCCTCGATGCCGGCGCTCTGCTCGTCGGACGCCGCCGAAATCTCGCCGATGATGTCGGTCACGCGCTTCACCGCCCGCACGACGTCGCCCATCGTGCGGCCCGCATCGTGCGCGAGCGTCGCGCCGTTCGCGACGCGTTCGACCGATGCACCGATCAGCTCGCGGATCTCCTTCGCCGCGGTCGCCGAACGCTGCGCGAGCAACCGCACCTCGCCCGCGACCACCGAAAAACCACGCCCCTGCTCGCCGGCGCGTGCGGCCTCGACCGCCGCGTTCAACGCGAGAATGTTGGTCTGGAACGCGATCCCCTCGATCGTGCCGATGATGTCGCGGATGTTCTTCGCGCTGTCGTCGATCTCGCTCATCGTCGCCACCACACGCCCGACGACTTCCCCGCCCGTCTCCGCGACGGCCGATGCATTGGCCGCGAGCGCGCTCGCCTGCCGCGCGTTCTCGGCGTTCTGGCGTACGGTCGACGTGAGCTGCTCCATGCTGGCCGCGGTGCGTTCGAGCGCGACGGCCTGCTGCTCGGTGCGCTTCGACAGATCGAGATTGCCGGTGGAGATCTCGCCCGACGCCGCCGCGATCGCCTCGGCGCTGACCGCGATCTCGCCGACCGTCGCCGCGAGCCCCGTCTGCATCTCGGCCAGCGCACGCACCATGCTGTCGCGGTCGTGCCGGCCCAGTGTGATCGGTCGCGTCAGGTCGCCGCGCGCGATGTCCGCGGCGATCGCCTTCGCGTGCGCGGGCTCGCCGCCGAGCTGCGACGCGAGACGGCGCACGACGCGCTCGGCGATCACGATCGCGAGCACGATCAACGCAACCGTCATCGCCGCGATCATCGCGAACGACGACGAGAATATGGTGGCGGACGCATCGAGCGTCGCCTTCGACTTCGCCCCGCGCGTCTTCACGAGTTCGGCGACGAGTTTCTCGAGCTTGCCGGTTTCGACCAGCAGCGACACGTCCTGCGTGCCGACCTGCCAGTTCATCTGCGACAGGTCGAGCGGCTGCGCACGCACGAGTTCGACGAAATCGCGCAGATGCGCGCTCCACGTACCGACCGCCGTCGAGAAGGCGCGCAGCCGCGCCGAATCGTCGGCGTCGGCCGGATCCGCGTAGCGCTGCAGCGTACCGAGCGCCTGGCCGATCGACGCGAGCCCCGCGCCCACGTCGGCGCCCAGTTCGTCGCGCTCCTTCGCGGTGGTCGCAGTCAGCAGCATCTTCTGGGCACGGCTCGCGCGCAGCACTTCGGCCCGGACCTCCTCGGCCGCGCGGCTCGCGACGTGGCCCTGCTCGTAGACCGACGAGATCGACGCATTCAGCCGGCTGATCTGCCAGAGCGAAAACATGCCGATCGCCAGCGTGCCGGCGAGCAGGATCGCGAATGCGGCGCGCAACGTCGCCTTGACGGTCCACGGCCGGCGCTCGCGACGCGCCGCGCGCAGGCGCCGTGCGGCGCGACCGGCGGCAACGTCGGGTGCGGCAGCCGCCGCACCGGGCTGTGGATGCAAAGATGCTGCTTTCATCGAACTATCCCCATATTGATCACGCAGCCGGAAAGGTCGGTCCCGGCGTTCCCGCGATGGCTGGCCATGCCGCGCGTCCTGCATCCTGCCCGGCGGGTAGCCGGTGCCGGGTGCGGCGCGCCTGTTGTCATTGGGTCGTTCTACGGCCCCCACCGCCGTTTCTTGAGTCCGGGAAACCACGCACCGGCCCCGGGCGCGCCCTCCATCTAACCGGCAGGCGCATCGCCAGCGTTATACCCGGTCAAAAAAACGCGCACCCGGCGATCCATCAGATGAATGTCCGATTCACGATAAAAGTTGTCCTGACATTCTCGATACGCCACATTACACTTCTTTGACGCAGCAACGATTCAAGACGCGCCGATCCCCAGCAGAGCGCGCCCGCCACCTCAACTCGTTCAGCTCTCACATGGAAACCAGCCTCGACACCGGCTCCGCCGGCGCAGCCACCGCCCAGCCATCCACGCCCCCCGTCGCCCGCACCGTCTACCCGGTGCTCGGCGCGATCAGCTTCTCGCACATGCTCAACGACATGATCCAGTCGTTGATCCTCGCGATCTATCCGATGCTCAAGAGCCAGTTCGCGCTGTCGTTCGCGCAGATCGGCCTGATCACGCTCACTTACCAGATCACCGCGTCGCTGCTGCAGCCGCTCATCGGCCTCTATACCGACAAGCGCCCGAAACCGTATTCGCTGCCGGTCGGCATGGGCTTCACGCTCGCGGGGCTGCTGCTGATGTCGGTTGCGACGAGTTTCCCGATGCTGCTGGTGGCCGCCGCGCTCGTCGGCTGCGGCTCGTCGGTGTTCCATCCCGAATCGTCGCGCGTCGCGCGGATGGCGTCGGGCGGCCAGCACGGGCTCGCGCAGTCGGTGTTCCAGGTCGGCGGCAATGCGGGTTCCGCGCTCGGGCCGCTGCTCGCCGCGCTCGTGATCATTCCGCACGGCCAGCACAGCATCGCGTGGTTCTCGGCGGCCGCGCTCGTCGCGATGATCGTGCTCACACAGATCGGCCACTGGTACAAGAAGCATCCGTCGATGAAGAAGAAGGCCGCGGCGGCCGGCCACCCGACGCTGTCGCGCGGCCGCGTGATGGGCGCGATCGGCGTGCTGGTGCTGCTCGTGTTCTCGAAGTACTTCTACCTCGCGAGCATCAACAGCTATTTCACGTTCTACCTGATCGACAAGTTCCACCTGTCGGTACAGGCCGCGCAGATCCACCTGTTCGTGTTCCTCGCGGCCGTGGCGGCCGGCACGCTGATCGGCGGGCCGGTGGGCGACCGGATCGGCCGCAAGTACGTAATCTGGGTATCGATCCTCGGCGTCGCGCCGTTCACGATGCTGCTGCCGTACGCGAACCTGTTCTGGACGAGCGTGCTGACCGTGATCATCGGCGTCGTGCTGGCGTCGGCGTTCGCCGCGATCCTCGTCTATGCGACGGAGCTGATGCCCGGCAAGGTCGGGATGGTCGCGGGCCTGTTCTTCGGCTTCGCGTTCGGCCTGGGCGGCGTCGGCGCGGCCGTGCTCGGCCAGCTCGCCGACGCGACGAGCATCCCGTTCGTCTACAAGGTGTGTTCGTTCCTGCCGCTGATCGGCGTGCTGACGGTGTTCCTGCCGAACCTCGAAAGCAGCCGGCGCAAGCGGGCGTGACGAACCGGCCGCGGCGTGCGCGCCGCGGCCGGTCGAACGGCTCGAATGAAGGAAAGAAGAAAACGGCGGCGGCGTCAGGCCGCCGTCGTCGCATGCAGCGTCAGGAAACGCTTGAGGATGCCGGACGAATAGCTGCTCGCGATCGCCGACAGGAAGTGCGAGAACGACTGCGTCGCGTGATCGTCGGCCGTATCGGAGATCGTGCGCACGAGCGCGAACGGCACGTCGTGCTCCGCACAGACCTGCGCAATCGCGGCGCCTTCCATCTCGACCGCAAGCGCATCCGGCAGCGCATCGCGCAACGCGACGACCTCGCGCTCGCTCGACACGAAGCGGTCGCCGCTGATGATGAGCCCCGCATGCAGCGTCGCACCGGCCAGGCCGAAGCGCGCGGCGAATTGCGCGCCCTCTTCCTCGACGAACTGCGTGCACGCCGCCCGCAGGCTCGCGGTCAGCGCCGTGTCGGTTGCGAAACGCGTGATGCCGAGCAGCGGCACCTCGTAGCGCGGAAAGAGCGGCGACGCATCGAGATCGTGCTGCAGCAGCGTATCGGCCACGACGACATCGCCGACCCGCACCGTGCGCGACACGCCGCCCGCCACGCCGGTGAACACGACGCCCGCCACGCCGAACACGTGGATCAGCGCGCTGACCGTCGCGGCGGCCGCAACCTTGCCGACCCGTGCGAGCGTCACGACGCAGGCCGCGCCGTGCACGGTGCCGACGTGATAATCGCGGCGGCCGAGCGTGACCGTCTTCATCGCGCCGTCGGCGCGCATCGCGGCGATCAGGTCGCCGAGTTCCTCGGGCAGCGCGGCCAGAATGCCGAGCGGACGGGCCGCAAGCGTCACATCCATGTCGACGCCCATCATTCCACCGCCTGCAGTTTCGCGACCGCGAGCGCGAGCCACTTCTCGCCGTGCCGCTTGAATTTCACCTGCGCCTTCGCATCGGTGCCGTTGCCTTCGAGCGCGGTGACCGTGCCTTCGCCGAACTTGGTGTGGAACACCTGCTGCCCGACCCGGAAGCCAGCATCGGCGGCGCGCTGCTTGTCCGCGAACGCGGGCAGCGGCGCGGATACGGCCGGGTCGACGATCTGCTCGCGACTGCCGCCGCCCGGCCGCGCGAACCAGTCGCGCCCGTACCCGGCGTTGTCCGACCGGCCGCCCCAGCGCGAACTGGCCTCGACCTTCGGCGTCAGCCACTTCAACACGTGCTCGGGCAGTTCGTCGAAGAAGCGCGAGCGCACGTTGTAGCGCGTCTGGCCGTGCAGCATCCGGCTCTGCGCGAACGACAGGTAGAGCCGCTCCTTTGCGCGCGTGATCGCGACGTACATCAACCGGCGCTCTTCCTCGAGGCCGTCCGATTCGAGCACGCTGTTCTCGTGCGGGAACAGCCCTTCCTCGAGGCCCGTGATGAACACGGCCGAGAATTCGAGCCCCTTCGCCGCGTGCACCGTCATCAGCTGCACGGCGTCCTGCCCGGCCTGCGCCTGGTTGTCGCCGGCCTCCAGCGACGCATGCGACAGGAAGCCGGCGAGCGGCGTCATCGTGTCGGGGTTCTGTGCCGGGTCGGCGGGCGATACCGGGTCGAGCACGTCGACCGCCGGATCGTCCGTCGCGGTGCCGAGCTCGGGCACCGCGATCGCGCCCGCGCGCAGCGGGATCGAACGCGCCGGCGTGTCGAGCCCGTAGCCTTCCTCGGCGATGAACGCGGTGGCCGCGTTCACGAGTTCCTGCAAGTTCTCGAGACGGTCCTGGCCTTCGCGCTCGCCCTGGTAGAAATCGGCAAGGCCGCTGGCGCGCACGATGTGCTCGACGGTGTCGGGCAGGTTCATGTGCTGCGTGTCGGCGCGCATCTTCGCGACCAGGTTCGCGAATCCGCCAAGGCTCGTGCCGGCCTTGCCCGTCACGTACGGGATCGCGGCGGCCATCGAGCAGCCGTACAGGCGCGCGGCGTCGGCCAGCTGCTCGATCGAGCGCGCGCCGATGCCGCGGGTCGGGAAGTTCACGACGCGCACGAACGCGGTGTCGTCGTTCGGGTTGTCGATCAGGCGCAGGTACGCGAGCGCATGCTTCACTTCCTGGCGTTCGAAGAAGCGCAGGCCGCCGTACACGCGGTACGGGATGCCCGACGACATCAGCGTGTGCTCGATCGAGCGCGACTGCGCGTTGCTGCGGTACAGGACGGCCACTTCGCTGCGCGCCATCCCGGTGTTGATCAGCGAGCGGATCTCCTCGACGATCCAGCCGGCTTCCTGCGAGTCGGTGCTCGCCTCGTACACGCGCACGGGCTCGCCGTGGCCCGCGTCCGTGCGCAGGTTCTTGCCGAGGCGGTGCGCGTTGTTCGAGATCAGCTGGTTCGCCGCGTCGAGGATGTTGCCGTGCGACCGGTAGTTCTGCTCGAGCTTGATCAGGTTGCGCACGCGGAATTCGTCTTCGAAGTCGCGCATGTTGCCGACGTTCGCGCCGCGGAACGCGTAGATCGACTGGTCGTCGTCGCCGACCGCGAAGATCGCGTTCTCGCCGCCCGCGAGCATCTTGAGCCACGCGTACTGCAGCTTGTTGGTGTCCTGGAACTCGTCGACGAGGATGTGCCGGAAGCGCGCCTGGTAGTGCGCGCGCAGCGGCGCGTTGTACGCGAGCAGTTCGTAGCAGCGCAGCAGCAGTTCGGGGAAATCGACGACGCCCTCGCGCTGGCACTGCTGGTCGTACGCCTGGTACAGCTCGACGAACTTGCGGTTGAAGTTGTCGGACGCGTCGACCTTGTCGGGACGCAGCCCCTGCTCCTTCGCGTTGTTGATGAAGTACTGCACGTTCTTCGGCGGGTACTTTTCATCATCGACGTTCGCCGCCTTCATCAGCCGCTTGATCGCGGACAGCTGGTCGGCCGTATCGAGGATCTGGAAGGTCTGCGGCAGGCCGGCGTCGCGCCAGTGCGTGCGCAGCATCCGGTTGCACAGGCCGTGGAACGTGCCGATCCACATCCCGCGCGTGTCGATCGGCATCATCGCCGACAGGCGCGCCATCATCTCGCGCGCGGCCTTGTTGGTAAAGGTCACGGCGAGCACGGTGGGCGGCGATGCGTAGCCCTGCTGGATCAGCCACGCGATGCGGGTGATCAGCACGCGGGTCTTGCCGCTGCCCGCCCCTGCAAGGATCAGCGCCGGTTCGTTCGGCAACGTGACGGCGGCGAGTTGTTCGGGGTTCAGATTGGCGAGCAGGTCGGGCATGGAGCGGCAGCGGACGGGCGAGAAAAATGCGGACCCGACATTATAAGTCGGCCGCGCGATGCTGTTCCCGATCCGTTCGACGGCACGTCACAAGCGCGCGGCGACCGCGTCCCGAGCGCCCCGCGCCGGCAAGGCGATGGCTGGTCGATGTGCATCCATTTATAATTGTCAGATTCGGCATCCAATTCACGCATTTTTCGGCAGATTTCCAACATGAGCGACAACACGCTTGCGAAGAGCTTCGAGCCCCACACCATCGAGTCCCAATGGGGGCCGGAGTGGGAAAAGCGCGGCTATGCGGCCCCGGCCTTCGATCCGGCCCGCCCCGATTTCTCGATCCAGTTGCCGCCGCCGAACGTGACGGGCACGCTGCACATGGGCCACGCGTTCAACCAGACGATCATGGACGGCCTCACCCGCTACCACCGGATGCTCGGCGAGAACACGCTGTGGGTGCCCGGCACCGACCACGCGGGGATCGCGACCCAGATCGTCGTCGAGCGCCAGCTCGACGCGCAGGGCGTGTCGCGCCACGACCTCGGCCGCGAGAAGTTCGTCGAGCGCGTATGGGAATGGAAGGAAAAATCGGGTTCGACGATCACCGGCCAGGTGCGCCGCCTCGGCGCATCGCCCGACTGGTCGCGCGAATACTTCACGATGGACGACAAGATGTCGGCCGCCGTGCGCGACGTGTTCGTCACGCTCTTTGAACAGGGCCTGATCTACCGCGGCAAGCGCCTCGTCAACTGGGATCCGGTGCTGCTGACCGCCGTGTCGGACCTCGAAGTCGTGAGCGAAGAGGAAAACGGCCACCTGTGGCACATCCGCTACCCGCTCGTCGACGGCTCGGGTTCGCTGACCGTTGCCACGACGCGTCCGGAAACGATGCTCGGCGACGTCGCGCTGATGGTCCACCCGGAAGACGAGCGTTACGCGCACCTGATCGGCAAGCTCGTCACGCTGCCGCTGACGGGCCGCGAGATCCCGGTGATCGCCGACGACTACGTCGACCGCGAATTCGGCACGGGCGTCGTGAAGGTCACGCCCGCGCACGACTTCAACGACTACCAGGTCGGCCAGCGCCACAAGCTCGCGCCGATCGAGATCCTGACGCTCGACGCGAAGATCAACGACAACGGCCCCGAGCAGTATCGCGGCCTCGACCGCTTCGACGCGCGCAAGGCGATCGTCGCCGACCTCGACGCGGAAGGCTTCCTCGACTCGGTGAAGCCGCACAAGCTGATGGTGCCGCGCGGCGACCGCACGGGCGTCGTGATCGAGCCGATGCTGACCGACCAGTGGTTCGTCGCGATGACGAAGCCGGCGCCGGAAGGCACGTTCAATCCGGGCAAGTCGATCACGGAAACGTCGCTCGACGTCGTGCGCAGCGGCCAGATCAAGTTCGTCCCGGAAAACTGGACGACCACCTACTATCAGTGGCTCGAGAACATCCAGGACTGGTGCATCTCGCGCCAGCTGTGGTGGGGCCACCAGATTCCCGCGTGGTACGGCGAGAACGGCGAGGTGTTCGTCGCGCGCAACGAGGAAGAAGCGCGCGCGCAGGCTGCCGCGAAGGGTTACACGGGTGCGCTGAAGCGCGACGAAGACGTGCTCGACACGTGGTTCTCGTCGGCGCTCGTGCCGTTCTCGTCGCTCGGCTGGCCGAACGAAACGCCTGAACTGAAGCACTTCCTGCCGTCGTCGGTGCTCGTCACGGGCTTCGACATCATCTTCTTCTGGGTCGCCCGGATGGTGATGATGACCACGCACTTCACGGGCAAGGTGCCGTTCCACACCGTCTACGTGCACGGCCTCGTGCGCGACGCGGAAGGCCAGAAGATGTCGAAGAGCAAGGGCAACACGCTCGACCCGATCGACATCGTCGACGGCATCGACCTCGACACGCTGGTCGCGAAGCGCACGACGGGCCTGATGAACCCGAAGCAGGCTGCAACGATCGAGAAGAAGACGCGCAAGGAATTCCCGGACGGCATCGCCGCGTTCGGCACCGACGCGCTGCGCTTCACGATGGCGTCGATGGCGACGCTCGGCCGCAACGTGAACTTCGACCTCGCGCGCTGCGAAGGCTATCGCAACTTCTGCAACAAGCTGTGGAACGCCACGCGCTTCGTGCTGATGAACTGCGAAGGCCACGACTGCGGCAGCGACAAGCCGGAAGTCTGCGGCGCGGGCGATTGCGGCCCGGGCGGCTACCTCGACTTCTCGGCGGCCGACCGCTGGATCGTGTCGCTGCTGCAGCGCACCGAGGCCGACATCGCGAAGGGCTTCGCCGATTACCGCTTCGACAACATCGCCAGCGGCATCTACAAGTTCGTGTGGGACGAATACTGCGACTGGTATCTCGAACTCGCGAAGGTGCAGATCCAGAACGGCACGCCGGAACAGCAGCGCGCAACGCGCCGCACGCTGCTGCGCGTGCTCGAGACGGTGCTGCGCCTCGCGCACCCGATCATCCCGTTCATCACCGAAGCGCTCTGGCAGAAGGTCGCGCCGCTCGCGGGCCGTTATCCGCAAGGCAAGGCCGAAGGCGAAGCGTCGCTGATGACGCAGGCGTACCCGATCGCGAACCTGCAGAAGATCGACGAGGTGTCCGAACAGTGGGCGGCCGACCTGAAGGCGATCGTCGACGCGTGCCGCAACCTGCGCGGCGAGATGAACCTGTCGCCGGCCACCAAGGTGCCGCTGCTCGCAGCCGGCGATGCCGAGCGCCTGCGCTCGTTCGCGCCATACGTTCAGGCCCTGGCGCGCCTGTCGGAAGTGCAGATCCTCGCCGACGAAGCGACGCTCGACAAGGAAGCGCACGGCGCGCCGATCGCGATCGTCGGGCCGAACAAGCTGGTGCTGAAGGTCGAGATCGACGTCGCGGCCGAACGCGAGCGCCTGTCGAAGGAAATCACGCGCCTGACGAACGAAATCACGAAGTGCAATGCGAAGCTCGGCAACGAGGCATTCGTCGCGAAAGCGCCGCCGGCCGTGGTCGAACAGGAGCAGAAGCGCGTCGCGGAATTCCAGAGCACGCTTGAAAAACTGCGCGCGCAACTCGATCGGTTGCCTGCGTAACAAAGGGTAAGGTCGTTTGCGTTCACTATAATGGGGACGTGAACATACACCGTCTGACAAGTCGATTACAGGAATAAAGGTTCGATCATGTTGAAAGTTACCAAGGCAGTGTTCCCCGTTGCTGGTCTCGGCACGCGGTTCCTCCCGGCAACGAAAGCGAGCCCCAAGGAAATGCTGCCGGTCGTCGACAAGCCGCTGATCCAGTACGCTGTTGAAGAAGCGATCGCCGCCGGCATCACCGAAATGATCTTCGTCACCGGGCGCAGCAAGCGCGCGATCGAGGACCACTTCGACAAGTCGTACGAGGTCGAGGCCGAACTCGAGGCGCGCGGCAAGGAAAAGCTGCTCGAACTGGTGCGCAGCATCAAGCCGAGCCATGTCGACTGCTTCTACGTGCGCCAGCCGGAAGCGCTCGGCCTCGGTCATGCGGTGCTGTGCGCGGAAAAGCTCGTCGCCGACAACCCGTTCGCGGTGATCCTCGCGGACGACCTGCTCGACGGCAACCCGCCCGTGATGAAGCAGATGGTCGACGTGTTCGACCACTATCACAGCTCGGTGATCGGCGTCGAAGAGATCCCGCCGTCGGAGACGAAGTCGTACGGGATCGTCGACGGCAAGGAGTGGGAAGAGTCGATCGTCAAGATGTCGGCGATCGTCGAGAAGCCGGCGCCGGAAGTCGCGCCGTCGAACCTCGGCGTGGTCGGCCGCTACATCCTGAAGCCGCGGATCTTCGAGCACCTGCGTGCGCTGAAGCCCGGCGCAGGCGGCGAGCTGCAGCTCACCGACGCGATCCAAGCGCTGCTCGCCGATGAGCAAGTGCTGGCCTACAAGTACCAGGGCACGCGCTACGACTGCGGCAGCAAGCTCGGCTACCTGAAGGCGACGGTCGAATTCGCGCTGCGCCACGCGGAAGTCGGCGCGGAATTCGACGCGTACCTGCGCGCGCGCGACGGCGCACACCCGGCCGACTGAACGCGGCAAGGGCACGAGGGCTCGCTCCGGCGAGCCCCGCCCTCACCTCACCGGCCGACGCTCAGCGCGCTTCGGCCGGCTTCACCGAGACGACGCCCGGCATTCCGCCCGCGTCGTCTTTTTTCGTCTTGACGAGCCAGCCGCCGCCGTCGCCGAACGGCACCTTCGCGAGCGCGCTCTTCACGAGTGCCGGCGCGGCCTGCTGCGTGCCGGGATCGCGATCGCGCAGCGCGGCCGATACGCGGTAGACGTCGGCGCCCGATTTCGCGTCGACGAAGCGCAGCGTCAGCACATGGCGATACACGCGGCCCATGAACGGCAGCGCGAACGGCGCCGGCCCGTCGACCGTCACGCATGCGCTGCTTGCGGCCCCGCACCCGTCGGCGCTCGCCGTGACCGAGGCCGGCTGCGTCGCATACGCGATCGACAGCCGGTAGCGCGCGGCCGCGAGCGGCTGCGCATCGAAGCCGCGGTGCGCGAGTTCGTCGCGCACGAGCGTCTCGATCTGCCGGTATTCGGCATCATTGGCCTGCGCGGCCGTCCGCACGAAATCGTAGCCGTGCGCGTCGGATGCGAACGCGTTCGGCTGCCCGACCGCACTGACGCCGCTCGTCACGCCGGCGCAACCCGTCAACAGCGACGCCGCCAGCGCGGTCGCTGCCCATTGCTTTCTCATGGCTTTCCCCAAATGCCTGCCGTCGCGCCCGGCCCTGTCAGGCGGACGGCTCGTCGATCGCGGGCAGCGACACCGTCACCGCGGTGCCGACACCCACCTCGCTGTCGACCGACACGCTGCCCCCATGGCGCGTGACGACCGTCTTCACGAATGCCATGCCGAGCCCGGAACCCGAGATTTCGGGCCGCTCGCCGGCATGGAATCGCTTGAAACGCTCGAACAGATGCCGCTGATCTTCCGGCGCAATGCCGTACCCCTGATCGCGAATCGTACAGAACATCCGTTTCGACGCGTGCTCGACCGCCAGCGTACACGTGATCACGGTATCGGACGGACTGTATTTGACTGCATTGTTCAGCAGGTTCACGAACGCGCGCGTGATCAGCGAGCGGTCCGCGCGCACCCAGCACATGTCGGTGCCGACGTCGGTGTCGACGCGAATGTGCTTCGCCTGAGCCTGCGGCCACACCTCGTCGCTCGCATCGATCAGCACGTCGACGAGGCTCGTCACCTCGAGCTGGTACACCTGCGACTCCGCGCGCGCCAGCTGCACGAACTCGTCGGCCAGCGACAGCGCGCGGTGCGCATAGCGCTCGATCCGCGCGAGCAGCCCGCGCATCGCATCGGTCTCGGCGCGGTCGCGCTCGATCTCGACAAGCGCGAGAATCGACGACTGCGGCGAGCGCATGTCGTGCGACAGCAGGTGCAGCGCTTCCTCGCGCTGCCGCTCGGCCGCGTGCAGTTCGGTCACGTCGACGAGGCCCGCGATCCAGCCCGTCACGCGGCCCTGCGCGTTCGTACACGCCGCGTAGCGTAGCAGATGGTCGAGCCCGTCACGATCGCGCACCTCGATGCCGCGCGCCATCGCGTCGTGCTCGGCCTCGAGCGTCGGGTCGAGCGCGGCCGGCCAGTGTTCGCGGATCGTCACGTCGTGCTCGGTGTTGCCGTCGACGGTCTTCATGAACGTCAGCTCGCCGAGCGCCGTGCGCAGCGGCCGACCTTCCGGCAGCGGCAGCGACAGGCGCGACCCGTAGCGCTTGGCCGCATGGTTCGCGATCAGCACCGTGCCGGCCAGGTCGGTCACGAAGATCGGCTCGGGCATGCTGTCGAGGCTGTCCCACACGAAGCGCTTCATGTCCTGCACGCGCTGCGCGGCTTGCGCCATCAGCGCCATCTGCCGCTCCAGCACGTCGCCGCCGACGCTGCGCGTGCGCGGCGCCTCGGGCAGCAGGTGCGGCTCGTCGGCGAGCTTCTGCAGCTCGCGGCGCAGGTACGACATCGTCATTTCCAGGCGCCGCCAGTTCCAGATCGGGTAGACGGCGATCAGCCCGAAGATCGCGGGCGCCGGCGACAGCCAGATGCGCGCCTCGAACAGCAGCGCCAGGCTCGCGACGACGGCAAGCGCGGCCAGGCTCAGCGTCAGCAGCAGCGCGCGCCACGGCGACAGCATCAGGAAGCCGCCCAGCAGCGCGGCGAGCGGCAGCAGCGACGCGACGAACAGCCCGGTGCGCGACGCGGGCGAGATCGCACTGCCGGTCGCCAGCATGTCGAGCACGTTGGCATGGATATACACGCCGGCGAGCGGCCCGAACTCGCCGGACACGGGCGTGGCGAAGCGATCGTACAGCCCGGACGCGGTCACGCCGACGACGACGATCTTGCCGCGCAACGCGTCGGGTTTCACGCGCCCTTCGAGCACGTCGTCGAACGACAGCGTCGGATACGCGGGCGTGTTGCGGCTGAACGGGATCAGGTAGCGGCCCTCGCCCGCCGCATCGCGCGACAGGTCGTGCGCATCCGCGCCGGGCACGCCACCGACCGGGTGCAGCCGGCCGGCCTGGATCGCACGGTAGACCGGCACCATCAGCTGCGGCCAGCGCACGCGGCCGTCGCTTTCGAACAGCGCGACGCTGCGCACGATGCCGTCGCGGTCGACTTCGAGATTGATATGGCCGAGCCCCGTCGCGCGCGCCGCGAGCGCGGCGACCGGCGGATCGACGGATCGCGTGCCGTCCGCCTGCTCGGGGCTCAGCAGCACCGGCAAGAAGGTCGGCACGCGGCTCATTGCGTCCGCGAACGCGCGATCTTCCGGCGACGGTTCGGTAAACAGCACGTCGTAGACGACGGCGGCGGGCTGCGCGCGCGCGAGCGTGTCGAGCAGCCGCGCATGCACGTCGCGCGACCACGGCCAGCGGCCGAGCGCGGACACGCTCTGGTTGTCGATGTCGACGACGACCACGTCGGGAGACAGCGGCAGGCTGCGCAGCATCAGCAGCCGGTCGTAGATCAGGCCGTCGACGCTCGCCGACAGCCGGCCGAGCGCGCACGCGAGGATCACCGCGATCCCGAGGCAGCCGATCGCGATCCATTCGATCAGGAAGCGGCGGCCGAGGTGCCGCCGCGGAGAAACGGAGTCGGGTTTCATGCGCCGCGGATCAGCGCGACAACGTGAACGCGCTGACCGGACTGGTCTTCTCGTAGAACTTGCCGCCTTCGAACTCCTCGACGGTCACGGCCCAGAAATAGTCGCCCGGCGGCAGGTGCGCGACGGTGATCTGGCGCGTATGCAGGCCGACCTGGTCGACGACCGGCGCGCTCAGGTCCTTCGAGCGCGACAGCACGAACCGGTAGCGCGCACCCTGGCCCGAACCGTTCGGCGACCAGCGGAACTCGTAGCCGCCCGCGCCGGGCGACGCGCTCGCGTCGAGCCCCATCACGCGGCGTTCGAACGTGTACGTACGCGGCCGGCCCTCGAGACCGTTCGCATCGATCGCGGCGACCCGCACGAAGTAGTTCCCGTTCGGCACGTCGCGGAAAACCGCGCGCGGCGAATCGGTGCGCGTTTCGCGGAACAGGTCGAGCAGCCCGGCGTCGTGCGCGAGTTGCACGCGGTACGCATGCGCGTCGGCGAGCGGCACGACGTCGAAGGCGACGTCGGGCTCGTCCTGCACCTTGTCGGGATGCGCGAGCGCCGGTGCGGGCAGCAGTTCGACGGGCGCGCCGACCGCGCCGGACGACGTCGCGACACTGCCGAAATTCGCATGCACGAGCGTCGGATCGGCCGGCTTCCGGCCGCCCGCGACGCCGACGGTGCCATCGAGCACTTCGACGCGTGTCGACGCATTGCCGGCCGCGTCGTAGTTCACGCGAAAGTGCGTGCCGCGCACGCCTGCCACGACCGACGGCGAACGGATCTGGAAGCGGTCGTCGCGTTTCTTCAGATGGGTGACCTCGCTGTCGACCGAGCCGCGCGTGAGTTCGAACTCACGATCGAGTGTGCCGGTCAGCACCGTGCGGCGCAGCGCCTTCAGGTCGAGCTGGCTGTCGGGCGGCAGGCTCATGTGCGTGCCGTCGGCGAGTTTGAGCGTCACGAAGCCGTTCGGGCCCGTGCGCACGCGGTCGCCCTCGGCGAGCGTCGCGTCGTTCGCGAGCGGCGCAAAAGCATCGCCGGACGCGCGTTCGGCCGTGCCCTGCACCGCGATGACGCGGGCGGTCAGCTTTTCCTTGCGCAGGCGCGCCACCGGCAGCTTCAGCGCGATGCCGGGCTGCAGGTGCTTCGGCGCGGGCACGCCGTTGATCTGTTGAAGCAGTTGCCAGTCGTCCGCGCCCTGCAGGTAGCGCGCGGCGACGTCGTACAGCGTGTCGCCCGCCTGCGTGCGGTAGACGACCATCTTGCCCGCCGCCGCGGGCGGCTGGGCAGCCGCATGCTGCGCGGCGAACGCAAACGCGACCGCGCCGGCCGCGCGCAGCGCGACCGTGCGCAGGTTCGCCGTGCGCTGCGTGATTCCCGTGGTCACTCCGGTTCTCCCTGGCCGACCCGCTCGAGCCGGTAGCCGTAGCCGTAGATCGGCGCGAGGCGATAACCGTTTTCGGGCCGCAGGCCGAGCTTGGTGCGCAGCATCGAGATGTGCGTATCCATCGTGCGCGACGGGATGTCGGTCGCCTGCTTCCACACGAGATCGAGAATGTGCGCGCGCGACAGCGGCCGGTCGAGGTGCTGGAACAGCAGCAGCGCGAGTTCGAATTCCTTCTGCGTGAGGCTCACGGCCTTGTCGCCGACGTAGGCCTGCTTCAGGTTCACGTCGAAACGGAATTGATCGAATTCGCGGACGGTGGCCTCGGCGTTGACCGGATACGCGCGACGCAGCAGCGAGCCGATGCGCGCGCGCAGGATCGGGCCCGACACGGGCTTGACCACGTAGTCGTCGGCGCCGGCGTTGAGGATCTGTGTGATCCCCGCCTCGTCGTCGCGGCTCGTCATGAAGATGATCGGCAGGCTATGCTCGGTCTGATTGGCGCGCACCCACTTCAGCACTTCCTCGCCGGACATGTCGGGCACGTTCCAGTCGAGCACCAGCAGATCGAACGTCTCGCGCTGCAGACGCTTCTTCAGGGCCTTGCCTTCCTTGAACGCATAGCACGTATGGCCAACGGCCGTCAGCGTTTGACTGACGAAATCCGTCTGGGCCGGATCGTCATCCAGTACAGCAATTCTCATAGCACCCCGCAAATCGAAATCGATTCGTCCAGTTCAGCTTCCCGCCCCCACCCGGCCGCGCAGCACGTGGGCCGCTTCCGGATACCGGCCGGCGAGCCGTCATTCGCCGCTCGCGCCGCCTGCGCAAACTGGCGACCCCGGCTAAATATCTCAAAAACGGGGCACGGACGAACCGGCGATTTCATCATAGTAGTATGAAATTCGCCAATAAATTGCGCGGACTACCGTCTTTTCTTCGAATAATCCTTCCCACCGCGCAATCGAGCGCCTAATCGGCGCCCGTGATGCCCGCCACCGGCTCGGCCACATCGTCGGCCGGCACGCGATGCGGCAGCGGTTCCGGACGCGCCGGCTGGGCAAGCATCCGCTGCAGCTGGCCGCGCACGCGCTCCCACGCGGTGGCCGCATAGTCCTGCTGGCCCGCTGCCCACGCCTGTGCCAGATCGAACACGCGCTCGATCGTCGCACCGCAGTAGGTCAGGCCCGAGCCGTCGTCCTGCGCGGCATCGCGCAGCCGTTCGTCGAGCCACTCGGCCAGCCACGGCATCTCGGCCGCGGCGGAATCCGCGTAGGCCTCCAGCGCGGCACGCGCGTGGCGATCCTGTTGCGGGTCGAGCTCGATACGGCTCAGTCCCGATACGCTGCGTTCCGCTCTGGACGGACTTCGAATGGTCCCTGGTCTGAAGGACATGTCCTCTCCCCGTTGTACGACGGTAGCATCAGGCATGGCCCCCGTGCCCGCCGTACGACGTACCGTGGCCGGCGCATCCGCTGGGAGCGGACGACCGGCCGGGTCAGTATACGCAGCCGATCACGAAGCGAGGTTTAAGAATTGTCAGAAAAGGGTAGCCGGCGCCAGGCGCTGCCGGCAGCGTGATGCGGGCCGTCAGCGGCGGCGCATCAGGAACACGAAGGTCTTGTCCTGCGTCGTCGATTCGACGATCTCGTTGCCCGTCTGCTTCGCGAACGCCGCGAAATCGCGCTGCGAGCCCGGATCGGTCGCGAGCACCTTGAGGATTTGCCCGCTTTCCATATCGGCGAGCGCTTTCTTGGCACGCAGGATCGGCAACGGGCAATTGAGCCCGCGCGCGTCCACTTCCTTGTGAATCTGCATCGGCTGTCGACCTTCGAATGACGCGCCGTTCAAGGCGCGGAGAGAAGCCGCGATTTTACCGCAGCGCCGCCGTGCCTGCCCGGGCCGCCCGCGGCCCGGCGCTCGCGGACACCGGGCTCAGGTGCCCGAAAAGCCCCCCGCGAGCCGTTCGCGCAGGTGCCGCACGAGCGCGCGCACCGCGCTCGGCACGACCGGACTGTACGGGCGGATCGCGAAGATGTGGTCGCCGAACGCGCCCGACGGCCGCCAGCCGTCGAGCAGCGCGACCAGCCGGCCGGCGTCGAGATCGCGCTGCGCGCTGAAATCCGGCAGCAACGCAATGCCGAGCCCGCCGAGCGCGGCCTCGCGCATCGCCTCGCTGTTGTTCGCCGCGAAGCTGCCGCGCACCGGCACGCTCACGCGCTCGCGCCGCCGGCCGTGCGGCTCGAAGCTCCATGCGGCCGGCTCGTGGTCGCGCAGGTAGCACAGGCAGCTGTGGTCGACGAGCTCGCCCGGGTGTCGCGGCGCGCCGCGCGCGTCGAGGTAGTCGCGGCTCGCGACGAGCAGCGAGCGCGTGTCGCACAGCTTCCATGCGACGTGGGTCTGCGGCGCGGTGGTCGTATGGCGGATCGCAAGGTCGAAACCCTCCTGCGTCAGCGAATGCAGCCGGTCCGACAGGTCGAGCTCGATCTGCACGCCCGGATGCTGCCGCAGGAAATCGGGCAGGTGCGGCACGACCTGCTGGCGCCCGAGCGCGACCGGCACCGTCAGGCGCAGCAGGCCGCGCGGCTCCCCGGCCAGATCCTTCACGCGCGCGAAGTGCTGCCCGATCGACTCGAACGCGTCGCGCGTGCTGTCGACGAGCGTCTGGCCCGCGTCGGTGAGCCGCACGCTGCGCGTCGTGCGCCGCACGAGCGGCACGCCGGCGGCCTTTTCGAGATCGGCGATGCGCTGGCTCATCGCGGCCTTGCTGATGCCGAGCCGCTGCGCGGCGGCCGTGAAACTGCCGGCCGCGGCCAGCACCGTCAGCGAATGGATATGCGGCCAGAGCGCCTGGACATTTTGCTGATTCATCCGGTGATTATTCAGAATTCTGAACAGTGAATCAAGCTGCGCGGCCTTCTCCCACCCTGCCCGTTTGCCTAGACTGGGCGCTGTCCACCCTCACCCGATCCCCCAGGAGACACGATGAATCCGGTTCCCGCGTACACCTCCGACGCCGACGTCGGCCACTATGTCGACGGCGCGCCCGTCGCCGGCCGCAGCGGCCGCTTCCAGGACGTCCTCAATCCATCGCTCGGCCGCGCGGTGCGCCGCGTGGCGCTCGCCGACGACAGCGAAGTGCAGCGGGCCGTCGCGTCGGCCCACGCCGCGTTCCCGGCCTGGGCCGCGACGCCGCCGATCCGCCGCGCGCGCGTGCTGCACCGCTTCCTGCAACTGATGAACGAGCACCGCGACGCCCTCGCGGCGATCATCACGGCCGAGCACGGCAAGGTGTTCTCCGATGCGCAGGGCGAAGTCGCGCGCGGCATCGACATCATCGAATTCGCCTGCGGCGTGCCGCAGCTCCTGAAGGGCGACTTCACCGACCAGGTCAGCACCGGCATCGACAACTGGACGATGCGCCAGCCGCTCGGCGTCGTCGCGGGCATCACGCCGTTCAACTTTCCTTGCATGGTGCCGTGCTGGATGTTCCCGGTCGCGATCGCGACGGGCAACACGTTCGTGCTGAAGCCGAGCGAGCGCGACCCGTCGGCGGCGCTGTTCATCGCCGACCTGCTCACGCAGGCAGGCCTCCCGGCCGGCGTGTTCAACGTCGTGCAGGGCGACAAGGGCGCGGTCGACGCGCTGCTCGACCACCCCGACGTGCAGGCCGTCAGCTTCGTCGGCTCGACGCCGATCGCGGCGTACGTGCAGCAGCGTGCCGTGCAGTCCGGCAAGCGCGTGCAGGCGCTCGGCGGCGCGAAGAACCATCTCGTCGTGATGCCCGACGCGAACCTCGAGCAGGCGGTCGACGCGCTGATCGGCGCCGCGTACGGCTCGGCCGGCGAACGCTGCATGGCGATCAGCGTCGCGGTGCTGGTGGGCGACATCGCGGACCAGATCGTGCCGCTGGTGGCCGAGCGCGCGCGCAAGCTGGTGATCGGCGACGGCATGTCGCCGGAAGTCGAGATGGGCCCGATCGTCACCGGCGACGCGCTGAAGCGCATCGAAGGCTATATCGAGCAAGGCGTGAACGAAGGCGCGCAACTGGTGGTCGACGGCCGCGGGCTGCGCGTGCCTGGCCGCGAGGCCGGCTTCTTCACCGGCGGCACGCTGTTCGATCACGTGACGCCCGACATGCGCATCTACCAGGAAGAAATCTTCGGGCCCGTGCTCGGCTGCGTGCGCGTGAAGGATTTCGGCGAAGCGGTCGACCTGATCAACGCGCACGAATTCGGCAACGGCGTGTCGTGCTTCACGAGCGACGGCGGCATCGCGCGCGAGTTCGCGCGGCGCATCCAGGTCGGGATGGTCGGCATCAACGTGCCGATTCCTGTGCCGATGGCGTGGCACGGCTTCGGCGGCTGGAAGAAGAGCCTGTTCGGCGACATGCACGCCTACGGCGAGGAAGGCGTGCGCTTCTACACGCGCCAGAAGTCGGTGATGCAGCGCTGGTCGTCGAGCATCGGCAAGGGCGCCGAATTCGCGATGCCGACTGCGAAGTAACGACCCTACGGCACACCGCCCGCCGATCGGTCGCGCGGGCGGTACGTCGGCAGGATGCGTCAGCCGGCCTTCGTCCCGTGCGCGCCGTCGGCGGTCGGCAGGTACGACAGTTCGAGCCGGTACGCGAGCGCGACGAACAGGCTCTGCGCAAGACCCATCGTGGCCGTCAACGCGCGGAAGCCGAACGTCGCGCTGTCCTGCACCATCAGCGTCACCTCGGCCTCCCGCGCCAGCGGGCTCATCCGGCTGTCGGTGATCGCGATCAGCCGCGCGCCGCGCTGCACGGCCTGCTGCGCAACCTGCACGGTTTCCTCCGCATACGGCATGAACGAGATGACGATCATCACATCACCCTCGCGCACCGAGCGGATCTGCCCGAGATGCATGCTGCCGAGCGCGCTGAACAACCCGATGCGCTTGTCGGTGTGCTGCAGCGCGTAGTCGAGATAGACAGCGATCGGAAACGCGCGCCGCGAGCCCGCGATCCAGATCGCCTGCGTATCGGCGAGCAGGTCGACGGCCTGCGCGAGCGCCTGCGAATCGAGCGTCTGCCGCAGCTGCTGCATCCCGGCAATGCTGCCCTTGATGAATTCGTCGGCGATCTGCTCGGGCTGCAGGCTCGACGAGCCCGATTCGATCACGTCGCGCAGCCGCAGGTTGTACGCGCGCCCCGGCGCGATCTGCTGCGCGAGCCCCTCGCGGAACAGCTTCTGCATCTCGGAGAAGCCGGAGAAGCCGAAATGCTTCGCGAAGCGCACGACGGCCGACGGCTGGACGCCGCATGCCTCCGCGAGCGACTGGATGCCTTCCAGCCCAAGCTGGTCCCGATGCGTTTCCACGTGGCGCGCAATCACCTTCAGGCGATTGCTGAGGCCGTCGTACTCCTGCGTCAAATGCTGCAGGAACTGCTCGACGGAGGCGGGAGGTTTCTCGGATGAACTCATCGGATAGCGCGAAGTTGACGGCCCCGATGTGCGCGCGGTATTGGCGGGCGCGGCCCGGGACTCGACTGGATACATGCATGAAGGGCGAATTTAATCACGTTTGCGGCGCGGCCCGCGCCGCGTGCTCGCTCCCACGCGCTCGATCATCACTTGCCTACGCTCCACGGCATTACTGGGAGCGATTGTCCAACGCTCTCGCGGCGTCGTAAAGATCAGGGTGTCTACCAACGCCGGCCGTCGGTGCGAAGCCTTGTACGACAGACGCGCCGCGCGCCGCGGCCGGCCCATGCCGCCGGTTCAGCGATAGTCGACCCACACACCGCCCGCATCGGCGGAGCGCACGCAGTTCTCGACCCAGCGCACGCCTTCCACGCCCGCATGGACGTCCGGATAGCGGATGTTCTTCAATGCCGCAACGTCGCCGCGGTCGGCCGCATCCATCGCGAGCGCGAAGCGCGCATACAGATTCGACCAGGCCTCGAACAGCCCTTCCGGATGCCCCGCGCCGATGCGATCCTCGCGCAATGCATGCGGATGCAGATAACCCATTCCGCGATCGAGCACCTGCGCTGGCTGCCCCTGCACTTCGTAGCGCAGCTGGTTCGGATGCTCGTCCCACCATTCGACGCTCGCCTTCGAGCCGATCACGCGCACCTTCTGGCCGTGCATCGAGCCCGCGTTCACCGCGCTCGACCACACGTAGCCGACCGCACCCGTGTCGTATTCCATGATCGTGAACGCGTTGTCTTCCAGCGGCGCACGGCTCTTCACGAAGCTCTGACGCGAACACATCAGCCGCCGGATCTTCAGCTCGGGCGCCATCACCTCGGAGATGTACAGCGGATGCGTGCCGATGTCGCCGAGCACGTAGCTCGGGCCCGCGAACTTCGGGTCGACGCGCCAGCGCGCGGCCGCACTCGCGGCCTCGACACCCTCGCTGTGGAACCCGTGCGCGAACTGCATCTGCACGATGCGGATCTCGCCGAGATCGCCGCGCGCGATCATCTCGCGCGCCTGCTCGATCATCTGGTGTCCGGAATAACCATACGCGACGCCGACGATCCGGTTCTTCTCGACCGACAGCCGCTCCAGCGCCTCGGCCTCCTCGGTCGTGAAGCACAGCGGCTTCTCGCAGACCACGTGCAGCCCCGCGTTCAGCGCGGCGCGGCAGATCTCGAAGTGCGTGTTGTTCGGCGTCGCGATCGATACCGCGCGAATGCCGTCCGGGCGACGCGCCTCGGCGTCGAACATCGTCGCGTAATCGGGATAGCAGCGCTCGGCCGCGACGCCGAGCTTCACGCCGAACTGGCGGCCGCGTTCGGGATCGATGTCGAACGCGCCGGCGACCAGCTGGAAGCTGCCGTCGCGCAGCGCGGCCGACCGGTGGCTGTAGCCGATCTGGCTGCCGAGCCCGCCGCCGACCATGCCCCAGCGAATCGAATGTCCAAGCAGAATCTGTCCGTCAATCATGATGGTGGTGTTCCTGGTCCGTGTTCAGTTCAGGGTGTGCGTGATGCGGTGGATCACGCGAAGCCGGCCGACGCGAGAAACGCGCGGCTCGCGGCGACGTCGCGCAGGCTCGTGCCGGCATTGCGCGGGTCGCGCTCCTGCTCGATCGTGATATAGCCCGCGTAGCCGATGTCGTCGAGCGCCTGCCGGATCGACCGGTAGTCGAGCACGCCGGTGCCGATCGGGCACATCACGCCGCGCGCGCAGGCGGCGAAGAACGCGATGTGCTCGCCCATCACCGCGTCGTACACGGCTGCGTCGATGTCCTTGAAATGCACGTAGTCGACGCGCGTCGCATGGCGGCGCAGCCAGGCCTCCGGGTCCATGCCCGAGTAGTACAGATGGCCCGTGTCGAGACAGAGGCCAGCCGTGTCGGCCGGAATGTCGGCGACGATCCGGTCGATCTCGTCCGCGAACTCGATGTAGCCGCCCGCATGTGGATGAATCACCGCGCGCACGCCGAATTCGTCGCGTGCGATCGTCGCGATCTGCCGGATGTGCCCGACCATCGCCGCCCAGCTTTCGTCCGACAGCCGCGGCGCGCGCTCGCCATGGCCGGCCGCGTAGTCACGCTCCTCGTGGCCCCAGTCCATCACGACGAGGTACGGCGCCGCGTAGCGCTGGCCGTCCTGCGTCGGCAGCTTCGGCAGCCGCGTGATCAGCGCGCAGATCTCGCGCGTCTGGCGCAACAGGTTCGGCAGGTTCTCCGGCGACACCAGATCGTCGAAGATCGTGCCGGCGGTGATGCTCAGGCGCTGCCGCTCGAGCTCGGCGCTCACCACGTCCAGTTCGAGCGGGATGTAGCCGTACGGCCCGAGCTCGATGCCCGAGTAGCCGGCCTCGGCGGCTTCGGCAAGCACCTGCCGCCACGGCGGCAGGTGCGGGTTCTTCACGTCGTCGACACCCCAGCAGCACGGTGCGCAACCTATCTTCATCGTCATGTCGGTCAGTCCGGCAAATAGGCGGCTGCGGTTCAGCCGCGATAAAACGCAGGGCGTTCAGCCATCGCGATCGGTTCGACCGCCCCGCTCTTCTGCGCACGCACGCAGGCGTCGGCCGCGACCGCCGCCGCGTAGCCGTCCCAGGCCGACGGCCCGGTGAGCGCATGCGCCCGCACGCCGTCGATGAACGCCTGCAGCTCCACGTCGTACGACGCGATGAAGCGCTCCTTCCAGTCGGTCATGATCTCGACCGACTGCCGCGCCGCCTGCTTGAGCCCCACGGCCGGCGGATCGGGCAGCTTCGCGATGCCCTGCTCGCCGAC
The DNA here is from genome assembly GCF_011753045.1 of Burkholderia sp. Ap-955. NCBI lineage: Bacteria > Pseudomonadati > Pseudomonadota > Betaproteobacteria > Burkholderiales > Burkholderiaceae > Burkholderia > Burkholderia sp. Ap-955. The sequence continues at coordinate 17,939 of NZ_VWWH01000054.1, read as the reverse complement.
CACCTCGCACTGGATGTCATAGCCGTACTGGCAGTTCACGAAGATCTCGACGTCGATGCGCACGCCGCTCGCGGTTTCCAGCAGCACGATCTGCGGATCGGCGAGATGGGCGGACGCATGGCGCGTCTTCTTCGGATAGACGACCTGCGTGCTCACGTAGTCCTCGCCGAGCAGCCAGCGCAGCACGTCGAGCTCGTGGATCAGCGTGTCGGTGATCGCCATGTCGGTCGTGTAGCGCTCGCCGACCGACTGGTTGCGGTGCGCGCAATGCAGCATCAGCGGTACGCCGATCTCGCCGCTGTCGATCACGCGCTTCAGCGCGCGGTAGCCTTCGTCGTACGGCCGCATGAAGCCGACCTGCACGAGCCGCTTGCCGTGCGCGACTTCGGCTTCGACGATCCGCATGCAGCCTTCGGCCGTGACGGCGAGCGGCTTCTCGCAGAACACCGGCTTGCCGTGCGCGATCGCGTCGAGCACGAACGCTTCGTGCGTCGGCCCCCACGACGTGACGAGCACGGCCTGCACGTCGGCGGCCGCGATCACCTCGTGACCGTCGCCGTAGATTTCGGCGTCGAGCCCATACTTCGTCACCGCGTCGCGCGCCTGCTGCGGATCGATGTCGTTGACGGCCACGACGCGCGCGCCGGACAGTGTGCGGGTCAGTCTGCGAATATGGTCCTGGCCGATCGCACCGCAGCCGATCACGCCGATTTGCAAGGTCATCTAGGAGTCTCCAGTCGTTCATTGGCGGTGCGGCACGCGCCGCACCGGTCAGTCATTCTTCAGCGCGCCGTGCGATCGAAATGACGATCGACGTAGCGCTGGATCGTGTCGCGCATGTAGCGCGACGACGCTTCCGCGCGGTCCTCCCACGCGAACACGCACGACGACATCACGCCGTCGAAGCCGGCCGCGCCGAGCGCGCGAAAGAACACGTCCCAGTCGATCTCGCCCTGCCCGATGTCGAGATGCTGGTGCACGCGAATCTGGTTCGAACCCGGCGGGTTCACGATGTAGCGCAGCTGGCTGCTCTTGCGATGGTCGAAGGTATCGGCCACGCGCACATGCGCGAGGATCGGCGCCGCCTGCGCGATCATCGCGGCCATGTCGTCGCCGTAGTAGAACGTGTGCGGTGCGATATACGACAGCTTCAGCGACGGCGAGCCGATGTTCGTGACGATGTCGATCGCCGGCTGCAGCTGCTCGATCCAGTCCTCCGGATGCGGCTCGACCGACAGCACGATGCGTTCGCGCTCGAGGATCGGCAACAGCTCGTCCATCGACCGGAACCACGCGGCTTCGCACAGCTCCTTGGGGTTCGCGCCCGGCCGTTCGCCGACCGAGCGCTCGGGCGACGCGCCGCGCCCGAACTCCGACACCATCAGCGCGCACTCCATCTCGACCGCCACCTCGATCGCCTTCTTCCAGCAACGCACTGCCCATTGCCGCTCGTCCTCGAACGGGCTTGCCCAGCGGTACATCGGCTGCAGCGACGCGAGGCCGACGCCGCTCGCGCGCATCGCCTGCCGGAACGCGGCCATCCGCTCGCGCGTGGCGCGCGGCATCACCCACCAGTCGAGGAAGTCGCTGCGCGGCGACAGCTCGATCTGGTCGTAACCGAGTTCGGCCACCGCGTGCGGCAGGCGGTCGAGCGGCAGGTGGCGAATCATGTAGGGGTCCAGCGCGATCTTCATCGAATGTCCTCGACAGTGATGGGTGCCGGACGCAGGCGGCGACACGTGCCGCCCCCGCCCGGCGATGCATGACGGGTCAGCGGCGCTTCTTCTTGTTGCGGTACTGGTCGGCGATCACGGCCGCGACGATGATCGCGCCCTTGACCATCTCCTGGTAATACGCGTCGATGCGGATGAACGTGAAGCCCGACGTCATCACGCCGAGGATCAGCACGCCGATCACGGTGCCGGTCACGCGGCCGAGGCCACCCGACAGCGACGTGCCGCCGATCACGACCGCCGCGATCGCATCGAGTTCGTACATCACGCCCATGCCCGACTGGCCGGAAATCGCGCGCGCGGCCGTCACGGTGCCGGCGATCCCGCTCAGGAGGCCCGCGATCGCGTAGACGAAGATCAGGTGGCGCGTGACGTTGATGCCCGACACGACGGCCGCATGCCGGTTCGCGCCGATCGCATAGGTGTACTTGCCGAAGCGCGTGTAGCGCAGCACGACGTGGAAGATCGCGGCGATCACGAGAAAGATGATCACCGGATTGGCGCCGGCGCCGATGGCCGCGAACTGGTCGGTCAGCATCGACACCGGCATCCCGTTGGTGAACCACTTCGCGAAGCCCCGCGCGGCGACCATCGTGCCGAGCGTCGCGATGAACGGCGGGATGCCCGTCATCGCGATCAGCGAGCCGTTCAGCAGGCCGACCAGCAGCCCGACGCACACGCCGGCGAGCACGGGCCAGATGATCGGCAGGTCGGTCAGGTGCGGAAACACCGCGCGGGGAAAGTCGGACACCTGCGCGAGACTGGCCGAGACGACCGCCGCGGCGGCCACGACCGAGCCCGACGACAGGTCGATCCCGCTGGTGATGATCACGAGGTTCACGCCGACCGCGATGATGCCGATCACGGCCATCTGCAGCACGATGATCTCGAGCCGCTCGGTGTTGAACAGGAAGCTCTGGCCGACGACGATCCAGCCGACGATCTCGAAGAACAGGCTGATGCCGACGAGCACGAGGAAGATGCTCAGCTCGGGCGGCCACTTCGTGTGCCGCGTCTTGATGGTCATGGTCTGCGCATCCGCGACCGGGTTCATGTTGCCCATTTCCTTGTCTCCAATCTTGGTTCGGCTCAGCGCGACGCGAGATCCATGATGCGGACCTGGTCGGCGTCCTTGCGATCGACGATGCCGGTCATGCGCCCTTCGTGCATCACCATCACGCGATCGCTCATTCCCAGCACTTCCGGCATCTCCGACGAGATCATCAGCACCGCGACGCCCTTGCCGGCGAGCGCGCTGACGAGCCGGTGGATCTCGGCCTTCGCGCCGACGTCGATGCCGCGCGTCGGTTCGTCGAGGATCAGGATGCGCGGCTGCGTGAGCAGCCACCGGCCGATCAGCACCTTCTGCTGATTGCCGCCCGACAGGTTCTGGATTTCCTCGTGCAGCCCGGGCGACTTCACGCGCAGCATCCGGCTCATTTCCTCGCAGTCGCGCTTCAGCTGCGCCTGCCGCACGAAGTTGAACTTCACGTAGCGGTTGCTGAGCACCGCGGCTTCCATGTTCGCGAGCAGGTCGAGATTCAGGAAGCAGCCCGTGTCCTTGCGGTCTTCGGTGAGGAAGGCCATCCCGTGCTTCATCGCCTGCGCGGGCGTCGTGATGCGCACCGGCTTGCCGTCGATGCGGATCTCGCCCGACGTGGCCGGCACGACGCCGAACAGCGCCTCCGCGACGTTCGAGCGCCCCGAGCCGACGAGGCCGGCCACGCCAAGGATCTCGCCCGCGCGCAGCTCGAAGCTCACGTCGCGGAACACGCCGTCGACGCCGAGGTTCTGCACCGACAGCACGACCTCGCCGATCGGCACCTCTTCCTTCGGGAACATCTGCGTGATCTCGCGCCCGACCATCATGCGGATGATGTCGTCACGCGTGACGTCGCTCGATGCATGCGTGCCGATGTACTTGCCGTCGCGGAACACCGAGAACTCGTCGGCGATCTCGAACAGCTCGTTCATCTTGTGCGTGATGTAGACGATGCCCTTGCCCTGCTCGCGCAGCTGGCGAATGATCCGGAACAGGTGCGTGACTTCCTTGTCGGTCAGCGCGGAAGTCGGCTCGTCCATGATCAGCACGTCGGAGTCGAACGACACCGCCTTCGCGATCTCGACCATCTGGCGGCTCGCGACCGTCAGCGTGCGCACGTCGGTTTCCGGATCGATGTCGATCGACAGCCGCTCGAACAGCTCGGCCGTCTGGCGGCGCAGCGCGGCGTGATCGATCAGGCCGAAGCGGTTCTTCGGTTCGCGGCGGATCCAGATGTTCTCCGCGACCGTCATGTACGGCATCAGGTTGAGTTCCTGGTGGATCATCGCGATGCCGCGGTCGAGCGCATCGAGCGGGCCATTCAGCACGACGGGCTCGCCGTTGATCAGGATCTCGCCCTGGTCGGGCGTGTAGACGCCCGCGATGATCTTCATCAGCGTCGACTTGCCGGCGCCGTTCTCGCCCATCAGTGCATGGACGGTGCCGCGACGCACGCGGAACTGCACGCCATCGAGCGCAACGACGCCCGGAAAGGACTTGCCGACGCCGCGCACCTCGAGCACGCAGTCGGCCGCGGAAGAAGCCGGCGGGGCCGACGCGCCGGTCGAGCCGGACGAAGCGGCCCGCGCAGCGTCGCCGGCCATCGGGCGCGCGACTCTGGCTGTAATCATGGACGTTCCTCGACAAGTCGTGCACGAACCCGGTCGTGCCGGGCCCGCGCCATTCAACGGATCACCGGTCAGTGCTTCGCGTACTGGTTCATGTTCTCGGGCGTCACGAGCTCGAACGGCACGTTCACGTAGCGGTCGACGGGCTGCTTCTTCGCGAGCTTGAGCGCGGCCGCGACGGCCTGCTGCCCCTGCCCGGATGCGTTCTGGTACACCGACACCTTCAGCTCGCCGCTCTTCATCGACGCCAGGCCGTCCGGGGTCGCGTCGATGCCGGCGACGATCGTCTTCGGCGTCCACTTGCGCGCGGCCTTCAGCGCGTTGATCGCGCCGATCGCCATCTCGTCGTTGTTGGAGATGATCGCGTCGTACTTCGTGCCGGAGCTCAGCCAGTTCATCGTGATGTCCTGGCCCTGCGTGCGGCTCCACTTGCCTTCGCGCTTGTCGACGATCTTCATGCCCGAGCAATCCTTCGTCGCGATCACGTCCTCGATGTCCTTGGTGCGGGCGCGCGCCGATTCGTTGGACAGCTCGCCCATCAGCACGAGGAGGTCGCCCTTGCCGCCGAGCAGCTTGCACACCTGGCGCGCCTGCAGCGTGCCCGACTGCTTCTCGTCGGAGGCGACGACCGCGACGCCCGTCGGCAGCTTGTCAAAATCGACCGGCTTGCGGTTCACGTATACAAGCGGAATCTTCGCGGCCGTCACCATCTTGGTGATCTTCGGCGTCGCGTCGGTATCGACCGCGTTCACGATGATCGCGTCGACCTTCTGCGCGATCATGTTCTGGACCTGGCTCAACTGCTTGCCGACGTCGTTGCCGCCGTCCTCGATCTGCACCGTCGCGCCGTCCTTCTTCGCCGAATCGGCGATGCTGTTGCGCAGGATGGTCAGGAACGTGTCGTCGAACGACGCCATCGTCACGCCGATCTTCTCGGCATGCGCGAGCGGCGCTGCCAGGATCGCGGCGGCCGCGACGGCCATCAGCTTGGTCTTCATGATCAATCTGTCTCCTCATCTCCGGGGGGCGGAAGACGGCGCGTTGCGCGCCGCCGGGCCGAGTCCGATCGAATCCGATACGGACTGAAGCATCCGGATGAAACTGTAGATCACTTCCTCGACAATTTGGAAATTTATTTCTACGTGATTTCACCTAGGGAACTGGATTTCCAAAAAGTCTAGACTCCGTTCCGTAGCCCGATTCCTTGCGGCAGGCAGTCCCGCGTCGTGCAGCACACGGTGCGGATCGCCGCCCGAGGTTCGGTCCCCTAATCCGCCGGCATCGCCGAACGCCGGCTGCGAGCGTGACACGTGATATGAGCCTGCTGAACTTTCCGAGTGACCGCCCCATCGATCTCGCCTGCCTCGGCCGCGTGGCCGTGGATCTCTATGCGCAGCAGTACGGCAGCCGCCTGGAAGACGCGCGCAGTTTCCAGATGTATCTCGGCGGCTCGTCCGGCAACGTCGCGTTCGGCGTGGCCCGGCTCGGGCTGAAGACCGCGATGATTTCGCGCGTCGGCGACGAACAGATGGGCCGCTTCCTGCGCGAAACGCTCGAGCGCGAAGGCTGCGACACGAGCCAGCTGCAGACCGACCGCGAACGCCTCACCGCGCTGGTGCTGCTCGGGCTGAAGGACCGCGACACGTTCCCGCTGCTGTTCGTGCGCGAGAACTGTGCGGACATGGCCGTGCGCGCCGACGAGATCAGCGAGGACTTCATCGCCGGCTGCCGCGCACTCGCGATCACCGGCACGCACCTGTCGACGCCGGGCACGCGCGAGGCATCGCTGACCGCGCTCGGTTATGCGCGCCGCCATGGCGTCGTGCGGATTCTCGATATCGACTACCGGCCGGTGCTGTGGGGGCTGACCGCGCGCGGCGCGGGCGAGAACCGCTACGTGCCGGACGCGCAGGTGACGCGGCAGCTGCAGCAGGTGCTCGGCGAATTCGACCTGCTGGTCGGCACCGAGGAGGAATTCCTGATCGCGGGCGGCGTGCCGCACGACGTGATCGGCTCGTTGCAGGCGGTGCGCAAGATCACGAACGCGACGCTGGTCGTCAAGCGCGGCGCGCTCGGCTGCTGCGTGATCGAAGGCGACGTTCCCGCCCGCATCGACGATGCGCCGACCTTCCTCGGCGAACGCGTCGAGGTGCTCAACGTGCTCGGCGCGGGCGATGCGTTCCTGTCGGGCCTGCTGTCCGGGCTGCTGCGCGGCCGCGACTGGGCCGAGTCGACACGCATCGCGAACGCGTGCGGCGCGATCGTCGTGTCGCGCCACGCGTGTTCGGCCGCGATGCCGACGCCGGCCGAGCTCGCGCACTGGTTCGACGGCAGCCGCAACCCGGTGGTCGACGCCGACCACGCACTCGCGCACCTGCATCGCGTGACGGTGCCGCGCCGCGAATGGGACGACCTGTGCGTGATGGCGTTCGACCATCGCAGCCAGTTCTACGAACTCGCGGTGCAGGCCGGTGCGGACGAAGCGCGGATCAAGACGCTGAAGCGCCTGCTCGTGCGCGCGGTCGAACAGGTCGAGCGCGATCGCCACATCGAAGGCCACGTCGGCGTGCTGATCGACGGCGGCGGCTACGGCAGCGACGCGCTGGCGTCGGCCACCGGACGCGGCTGGTGGGTCGGCCGCCCGGTCGAGCTGCCCGGCTCGCGGCCGCTGCGCTTCGACGAAACGCGCTCGGTCGGCTCGTCGCTCACGCACTGGCCGACCGAACAGGTCGTGAAGTGCCTCGTGCACTATCACCCGGACGACCCGGTCGACCTGCGCGTCGAACAGGAGCAGCGCGTGCTGGAACTGTGGGAAGCCACGCGCGCCAGCGGCAACGAACTGCTGCTGGAAATGATTCCGCCGCGCGCGGTGACGCCGGCCGGCACTGAGGACGACGCGGTGCTGCGCACGATCGCGCGCTTCTACAACCTCGGCGTGAAGCCCGAATGGTGGAAGCTCACGCCGCTCACCGCCGACGGCTGGACGCGGCTCGCCGCGCTGATCGCCGAGCGCGACCCGCATTGCCGCGGCGCCGTGATCCTTGGGCTGAACCAGCCGCTGCAATACCTGGTCGACAGCTTCCGCTCCGCGACCAACCCGATCGTCAAGGGCTTCATGGTCGGGCGCACGCTGTGGGCCGACGCATCGCTGAACTGGTTCGCCGGCCGGATCGACGACCAGGCGCTGATCGACGAAGTCGCCGGCAACTTCGCGCAGCTCGTCGACGCATGGCTCGGCCGCCGTGCCGCGGCCGCCCGCGCCGCCGCGGCCTGATGCGACGCCCGCGATGACCCATTCCTCTTCACCGACCGACATGACCTCTACCGTGAGACTGACCGTCAGCCAGGCGCTCGTGCGCTACCTGGCCGCCCTGCGCGCCGAAGTCGTCCAGCCCGACGGCCGCACCGAGATCCTGCCGTACTGCGGCGGCGTGTTCGCGATCTTCGGCCACGGCAACGTGGCCGGGCTCGGCGAGGCGCTGCACGCGGAAAAAGACCGCCTGCCGACCTTCCGCGCCCACAACGAGCAAGGGATGGCCAACGCGGCCGTCGCGTTCGCGAAAGCGAACTTCCGCCAGCGGATGATGGCCGCGACGTCGAGCATCGGCCCCGGCGCGACCAACATGCTGACGTCGGCCGCGCTCGCGCACGTCGGCCGGCTGCCGCTGTTGCTGCTGCCCGGCGACGTGTTCGTGTCGCGGCTGCCCGACCCGGTGCTGCAGCAGGTCGAGGATTTCGAACAGGGCGACGTCAGCGCGAACGACTGCTTCCGGCCGGTGACGCGCTACTTCGACCGGATCACGTCGCCCGAGCAACTGCTCGTCGCGCTGCCGCGCGCGATCCAGGTGATGACCGACCCCGCGCAGTGCGGCCCCGTGTGCCTCGCGTTGCCGCAGGACGTACAGACCTTCGCGTACGACTGGCCCGAGGATTTCTTTGCGCCGCCGGTGATCCGGATGCGCCGGCCGCCGGCCGACGCGCTCGAACTCGCCGATGCGCTCGACGTGCTGAAAGCCGCGAAGAAGCCGCTGATCGTCGCGGGCGGCGGCGTGCTGTACAGCCAGGCGTGGGATGCGCTGCGCGCGTTCGCCGATATGCATGGCGTGCCGGTCGCCGAATCGCAGGCCGGCAAGGGCAGCCTCGCGTGGGACCATCCGCTGAATCTCGGGTCGATCGGCGTGACGGGCTCGCCTGCCGCGAACCGCGCGGCCGCGCAGGCCGACGTGGTGTTCGCGGTCGGCACGCGGCTGCAGGATTTCACGACCGGCTCGCATGCGCTCTACGGCAATGCGACGCTCTTGAGCCTGAACGTGCAGCCGTTCGACGCAGGCAAGAAACGCGGCCGTCAACTGGTGGCCGATGCGCGCACGGGCCTCGGCCAGCTGTCGGCCGCCCTGGCCGGCTGGCAAGCCGATCCGGCATGGACCGCAAGCAACCGCGACCAGGCCGCCGCCTGGAACGCGCGCGTGACCGATCTGACGACGCGTATTCCGAAAGACACGCTCCCGTACGACGCGGAAGTGATCGGCGCGGTGCGCGACTCCGCGGCCGACGCGGGCCGCGACAGCGCGCGCGACGACCTCGTCGTGTGCGCGGCGGGCACGCTGCCGGCCGAACTGCACAAGCTGTGGCGCAGCGGCGTGCCGGGCAACTACCACATGGACTACGCGTACTCGTGCATGGGCTATGAAGTCGCGGGCGGCCTCGGCGCGAAGCTCGCGCGGCCCGCGCGCGAAGTGATCGTGATCGTCGGCGACGGCTCGTACATGATGCTCAACGCGGAACTGGCGACGTCCGTGATGCTCGGCCGCAAGATCATCGTCGTGATCCTCGACAACCGCGGCTACGGCTGCATCGAGCGGCTGCAACTGAATTGCGGCGGCGCGAGCTTCAACAACATGCTCGACGACTGCGTGCCGGAGGGCGGCGAGCGCTCGACGATCGATTTCGCGATGCATGCGCGCGCGATGGGAGCCGAAGCCGTGCACGTGCGCGACATCGGCGAGCTGCGCAGCGAGATGAAACGCGCCCGCGCCGCGACGACGAGCCAGGTGCTCGTGATCGACACCACGCACCATCGCACGACCGACGACGGCGGCGCGTGGTGGGAAGTCGCCGTGCCGCAAGTATCCGAACGCGCCGGCGTCGATGCAGCGCACCGCGCGTATCTCGATGCGAAGACCCGGCAGCGGCGCTGATCGCGCGCACGGCCCACGAACCCTCCCTGCGAAAAACACATTCGAACCAAGGAAGCACGCCATGAGCTGGAACGTCCGCATCGGTATCAATCCCCTGTCGTGGATGAACGACGACCTGCCGTCGCTCGGCGGCGAGACGCCGCTCGAAACGGCGCTGAAGGAAGGCGCCGAAATCGGCTACGCGGGCTTCGAGCTCGGCAACAAGTTTCCGAAGACGGGCCCCGAGCTGAAGGCGAAGCTCGCCGAGTTCGGGCTCGTGTGCGTGTCGGGCTGGTATTCGGGCTTCCTCGCCGAGGTCGAGCCGGGCATGAGCGACGCCGATGCGGTCGCAGCCGAGATCGAGCGCTGCCGCGCGCACATGACGAAGCTGCAGGTCAACGACGTGAAGGTGGTGGTCTACGGCGAATGCGCGGGCACGATCCAGGGCAACATCGACACGCCGGTCGCGAAGCGCCCGCGCTTCGTCGACGACGAAGCCTGGCGGCGCTACGCGGCGCGCCTCGACGCGTTCGGCGCGCATCTGCTCGACACGTACGGCATCAAGCTTGCCTACCATCACCACATGGGCGCGTACGTCGAGTCGCCCGACGACGTCGACCGGCTGATGGCGCTCACCGACCCGGCGAAAGTGTTCCTGCTGTTCGACACCGGCCACGCGTATTTCGGTGGCGCGGCCGATCCGGTCACGCTGCTGAAGAAGCACGTGTCGCGGGTGGTTCACGTGCATTGCAAGGACGTGCGGCCGCAGGTCGTCACGCAGGCGCGCAACGATGGCTGGAGCTTCCTGAACGGCGTGATCAACGGCACCTTCACGGTGCCGGGCGACGGTGCGCTCGACTACGAGCAGACGCTGCGCACGCTGAAGGACGCCGGCTACGAAGGCTGGCTCGTCGTCGAGGCCGAGCAGGATCCGGCCGTCGCGCCGAGCTATGCGTATGCGAAGAAGGGTTACGAATCGCTGCGCGCGATCGTCGACCGGTTGAGCGCGTGAACGCATGAACGTGTGAACGCGTGAACACATGAGCCCTACCCTGTTGCGGAGCCCCACCCCATGACGATTTCTCCCCTGCTGGTCAAAGCCTCTGCCGACCGCGAAATCTGCAACGTCACGCCCGAGTCGGCCGGCTGGAAGCACGTCGGTTTCCGCGCGCTGCGCCTGAAAGCCGGCGACACCGAAACGCTCGACACCGGCGCGCGCGAGCTGTGCGTCGTCGTGCTCACCGGCACGGTGCGCGCCGATATTGACGGCACCACCTACGATGCGCTCGGCAAACGCGACAGCGTGTTCGAGGACATGTCGCCGGACGCGCTGTACGTGCCGGGCGGCAAGACGGTCACGCTGGTCGCGACGCGCGATGCGGAAATCGCGCTGTGCACCGCGCCGTATGCGAGCGGCGACAAGCCCGTGCAACGCCTCGATGGCGAGCGGATGCGCCGCTCGGTACGCGGGCAAGGCACCAACACGCGCTACGTGTGCGACATCCTGATGGGCGACAACCCGGCGGCCGACCGGCTGCTCGTGGTCGAGGTCGTCACGCCGGCCAGCCATTCGAGCAGCTATCCGCCGCACAAGCATGACCGCGACGCGGCGCCTGACGAGACGTCGCTCGAGGAAACCTACTATCACCGGATCGATCCGCCGCAGGGTTTCGCGTTCCAGCGCGTGTACACGGACGACCGCAGCCTCGACGAAGCGTGCGCGGTCGAGGACCACGACGTCGTGATGGTGCCGCGCGGCTACCACCCGGTGGTCGCGCCGCACGGCTACAACCTGTATTACCTGAACGTGATGGCCGGGCCGAGCCGCGCGTGGGCGTTCAAGAACGATCCCGCGCACGAGTGGATGCTCGACGCGGCGCCCAAGCGCTGAAACGCCGACGTGCCGACACGCCGAAGCACTAAACGGAAGACGGGCCCGCGCGCGGCCCGTGACGATGCGACGCCCGGCACGCGCGTACCGCGCCGGCAACGCTACGGAGCCGCCATGGTGACGCCCCTCTTTCGCCTCGACCACCCCGCCTTCGACGACGATGCGTCGAACCCGGCGCTGCCGCACTTCAATGCGTCCGTCGCGCGCCGCATCGGAGAGATCGCGGTCAACCTCGCGTCGCGACGCGGGCTGCCGATCGCGGTCAGCATCGTCGGCGGGCACGCGCCGCTGTTCTACTGCGCGCTCGACGGCAGCGGCGCGCACGACAGCGATGCTGTCCGCCGCCGGCAGAACACGGTGCTGCGTTTCGGCCAGAGTTCGCTCGCGGTCGGCGCGTGCTTTCGGCGTGCCGGCTGGTCGCTGCGCTCGCAGGGCCTGTCGGACGACGATTACGCGCTCGACGGCGGCGGCGTGCCGTTGCGGCTCGACGGCGCCGGCATCGTCGGCGCGATGACGATCGCGGGGCTCGGGTCCGAAGCCAATCACGCGCTCGTCGTCGAATGCTTGCGGTGGCACGTCGGCGCGAATGCGCTGGCGATGAGCGCGTAACAGCCGTTGCGCGGTCGCGCGCGCGCCGTCACGAACGGCGCGTCGGCAACACGTCGAGCGTGCTGGCCGGCCGTTTCGCCACGGCCGCATCGGCTTGCTCGTCCGGGATATCGTCGAGCGACCGGTTGTTGGTGCGCGGCCCGAACGCGCCGATCGACAGCATCACGATCAGCATGCTGCCGCCGATCAGCGCGAACACCGCCGACACGCCCGCCCGCTCAAGCAGCAGCGCGACGATGAAACTGCTGACGGCCCCGGTCAGGCGGCCGATCGAATGCACGAAACCGAGCGCGCGCCCGCGGATCGCGGTCGGAAACAGTTCCGCCTGGTACGCGGTGCCATTGCTCGCGAGTACCGTGCTCGACAGCGTGACGAGCAGGCCGAACGCAATGACGAACGGCGCTTGCGCCGACATCGCGAACGCGCTGCCGAACAGCGCGACGCCGAACGCCGACGCGACGATCAGCCACTTTCGCTCGATCCGGTCAGCGATCAGACCGGCGACGAGCGGCGACACCGGATAGGCGAACGCGATCACGAACGCATAGCCGAGACTCGTCGCGACGGTTGCGCCCTGAGCGGCGAGCAGCGTCGGCAGCCATTGGCTGAAGCCGAAGAAGCCGATGCTCAGGAATCCGTTGAACGCGATCAGCATCGCGGTGCGGCCGCGGTATCGCGCATCCCACATCGACGGCGCGCGTGACGCCGGCTGCAAGTCGGCGGCCGGTGGCCGGACCGCCGGCAGCGGCCGCCCCGATTCGCGCGCCACGGTCTGTTCGAGTTGCGCCACGATGCGCTCGGCCTCTGCTTCGCGGCCCACGCCGACGAGCCAGCGCGGCGACTCCGGCAAGCGCGCCTGCAGCCACCAGACGACCACCGCGCCGCTTCCGCCGAGCAGTACGACCCAGCGCCATCCGGACCAGCCGAGCGGATCGTGCGGCACCCAGAGCCACGATACGAACGCGAGCACCGGCATGGCCAGATACCCGACGGCGAAGCAGACGGCGAATGCCCGGCCCCGTACCGCCTTCGGCACCAGCTCGGTCAGGAACGCGCCGATCGTGATCAGCTCCGCGCCGACGCCGCAGCCTGCGACGAAGCGGCACACGAGCACGCCGAGCGCGCTCGACTGCACGCACATCATCAGGCTCGCCGCGGTATAGAGCAGCAGCGCACCGGTGAACACCGCGCGACGCCCGTAGCGGTCCGCCAGGCGCGACACGAACATTTCGCCGATGAACAGCCCGATGAACGTCGCCGCGCCGAGCGCGCCCTGGTCCGACATGCCGAGCACGCCGCGTGCCCCGGTGTGAAAGATGCCGTCGCGAATCAGCCCGGGCGGCAGATAGGTCATCTGGAACAGGTCGTAGACCTCGAAGAAGCCGCCGACGCTCAGGAACAGCACGAGCTTCCAGATACCGGCTGTCGCGGGCAGGCGATCGATGCGCGCGGCAAGCGATGCCGCAAGGGAGTCAGACATGGCGTGTCCTCGGTAGTCGCCCGCGCGGCGCGCGGAGCGGCGGTCATGGCGCGGCACCGGCCGCGCGGCGTGGCAATCACACGGTGGCGACCGGATTGACCGGCGAGCCGACGAGCCCGCGCAGATGCAGCGGCGGCGCGGTCAGCAGGAAGCGGCTGCGGTGATGGGCGTGCAGCCAGTCCGCGAGCGGCGTCAGGTGCCACAGTTCGCCGAGATGGATGCCGAGCTTGAACAGGCACAGCTCGTGCAACGGCATCAGCGCACCCGGCTGGGCGAACGGCTGCGCGTCGCGCGGGCGCTCCTCGACCGCATGGTTGTCGGCCGCAAGCGCCGCGAGCCCCGACGCGTCGATCCAGTTCAGCAGGCGCGCGTCGCCACCGTCCAGCACGCAGCAGGCGTGCGGCGCACCGGTCTCGCCGCGCGCGGCCGCTTCCAGCAGACGGTCGGCGAAGCCCGTATGCACGCACACGATATCGCCGCGCTCGACGCTCACGTCATCCGCGCGCAGCACCGCCATCCAGTCGTCGAAGCCGATCTTGCGCCGCGCGTCGCCGAAGTGACGGCGCAGGTCGACCATCACGCCGCGCCCCTGCACGCCCGTCCGCGCCATCACCTCGATGCCGAGCGCCCGTGCGCCGCCTTCCGGCGCACCGGCCTCCGGCACGCGGATATGCTCGCCCATCCGGTAGCCGTTGTAGAACACCCGGGTCTTTTCACCGTCGCCCGCCGGATCGAACAGCGAGCCGACGTGCGACAGCGCGTCCCATTGCGTCGAGAACTGCGAATGCATGCAGAACGCGTCGTCGCACACGACATCGGTTGCGTTTGCAACCTGTTCGTCCGCGCGATAGCCGAAGTACGGCCTGTCGCCGACCAGCGCCGGCATGATCGCCGGCGGACGCCGCCGTGCATTCAGTCCGCCGCCGCGCGGCACGTCGAGCGGCAGGCTCAGCGAAAAAACGCGGCCTTCGCGCACTTCCGCGACGCCGCGCAGCACGGCGTCGGGCGTCAGCCAGTTCAGGCGCCCTTTCTGGTCGTCCGGGCCGAAATCGCCCCAGTTCGAGCCGGGCGGCCGATGGGTCCAACGCGGATTCATGGTGTCTCCTCCATGCAATGTCCGGTGCATCCGGTTTCCGTCGTTGCGCGGTCCGCTCACCGCGAACGGATCACGCCCCGCGCAGCGAGCCGCGCGTACTCGTGCTCGCCGAGCAGCGGCTCGAGGATCTCGCGATTGTGTTCGCCGAGCGCGGGCGCGGGCCGGCGGAACGCGCCGGGCGTACCCGACAGGCGCGGCGTGACGTTGTGCATCGGCAGGCTGCCGACGTCGTCGTCGGGCAGTTCGACCAGCGCCTCGCGCTCGATCACGTAGCGATCCGCGACGATCTGCGCGATGTCCTGGATCGGCCCGACCGTCACGCCCGCTTCCTCGAAGAACGCGAGATTGGCGTCGAGATCGCGTGCGGCAATGAATTCGCCGACGATCGCGTCGAGCGCCTCCGCATGCCGCACGCGCAGCACGTTGGTGGCATAGCGCGGATCGTCGACCAGGTCCGCGCGGCCGATCGCGCGGAACAACCGCTCGGCCATCGCCTGCGTCGAACTCGACAGGCACAGCCATTTGCCATCGCGGGTGCGATACGCATTGCGCGGCGCGGTGTTCGTCGAGCGGCTGCCGGTGCGCGGCTTGATCTCGCCGGTCATCACGTAGTTCGCCGCGGCCGGCCCGAGGATCGACAGCAGCGGCTCGAACAACGACACGTCGATCACCTGCCCCGCCGCCCGCTGCGTCCCGCGCGCATGCAGCGCGACCAGCACGGCGAGCGCGCCGGACATCCCGGCCGTCATGTCGGCAAGAAACATCGGCGGAAGGACCGGCTCACGATCGGCGAATCCGTTGATCGCGGCGAAGCCCGCATAGCCTTCGGCGAGCGTGCCGAAGCCCGGCTTGTGGCGATAAGGGCCGGTTTGCCCCCAGCCGGAAATCCGCGCGATCACCAGTTCCGGCCGGATCGCAAGCAGGTCGTCGGGGCCGAGCCCCATCCGCTCCGCGACGCCCGGCTTGAAGCTCTCGACGAACACGTCCGCGTCGCGCACCAGCCGGCGCACGATGTCGACGCCCTCCGGCGTGCGCAGATCGACGCACACGCTGCGCTTGTTGCGTCCGTAGACCTTCCAGTTCGTGCTGATTCCGCCCGCGCCGACCGCGCGCAGCGTATCGCCGCGCTCGCTTTCGACCTTCACGACGTCCGCGCCGAAGTCGGCGAGCTGCACGCTCAGCATATTGCCGGCCATCAATCGTGACAGGTCGACCACGCGCACGCCGGACAGCGGTCCGCCCGCGCCTGCGTCGAACGATTTCTGACGGATCGGACCGGTGGGCGCGCGACGATGCGCGCCGGCCGCATGAGCGGCCTGCGTGTCGGGTACGGACATGACTGTCTCCTGGTAGGTGTCTGTCGGTGGGTCAGGGAGGCGCGCGCCGCGCGCCTGCGCTATTCGAGCAGCGCGCCAAGCTGGTCGGCCGCCGGGAACGGTGCACCCGCAGCGGGCAGATCGCCGCCGAGCGCATGCGTCAGCTCGGCAGCGGCGGCCTGCACGTACGGCAGGTAATCGGCCAGCACTTTCTTGTTGAAGCGATAGCGCGGCACGCCGAGCGAGATTGCCCCGCTCAGCACGCGGCCGACGCCGAACGCCGGACATGCGATCGCCGCGCTCTCCGGATCGCGCTCGGCAATCGACACCGTGTAGCCCTGCTCGGCCGTCTTCTCGTACTCGCCGCCGCGCGTGCCGGAAAACGCGAGCAGCACGCGCCCCGCCGCGCCGACGTCGAGCGGAAAACGGTCGCCTTCGCGCAGATGCGTACGCACCGCGCGCTGGGCCTGGATGCGGAACAGGCAGACGCGCTGGTCGCCCTCGCGCACGTAGAACGCGGCGGTTTCGCCGGTCTGCACCGACAGCGTCGACAGGATCGGCATCACGTGCTCGCGCAGCTGGAACGACTCGCGGTACATCACGCCGAGCTGGAATACGGCCGGCCCCAGCACGTAGCGCCCGTCGGGCAAACGCTTGATGAAGCGGAACTGTTCGAGGGATTCGAACATCCGCAGCAGCGTGCTCATGTTGAGCCCGGTCACCTCGCTGACCTGCGCGAGCATCAGCCCGCCGGGCGCGCCGGAGAAAGCCAGCAGCGCGGTCAGCGCGCGATTGACCGCGGCCACGCCGCCTTCTGCCGGGTTGTTCGTCTCCACCTTGCTCATGTCCGCCTCACGCTGTGCCGGGCGACCGGGTGATCCGCATCGCCCAAGATCATCTGAAAATGAAAGTCGCTTTCATTATACGCAGAGCGCCGATGACATCAACATGAATTCGCATGGCGCCGATCGTTCATCTTCTTTCAATTCCCGTTATTTATAGGCGTTAACGATAATCTTGACGAATGCGCCAATCAGTCACAAAAATGAAAGTGACTTTTATTTTACGAGAACGACGATGAACTCCTCTTCCCAACCCGTCTGGCGCTCGCTCCTCTACGTCCCTGCCCACGTCCCCCGTTTCGTCACGAAAGCCGCGACCAGCGCAGCCGATGCGCTGATCCTCGACCTCGAGGACAGCGTCCCGTTCGCGTGCAAGCCCGACGCCCGCGCCGGCCTCGCCGACGCCGTGCCGATGCTGCGCGGCGCCGGCTGCGACGTGCTGGTCCGCGCCAACGGCCCGCTCGACCTGCTGGTGCCGGACCTGCGGGCGGCCGTGCGGGCCGGCGTGCACGGCGTCGTGCTGCCGAAGGTGCGTGGCGGCTCGCACGTCGAGGCGATCGACGAACTGCTGGCCACGCTCGAGAACGAAGCCGGTGCCGCGCCCGGCAGCACGCGTATCGTCGCGATCATCGAAACGCCGCGCGCGTTCCAGGCAATGGACCGTATCGCGCGCGCCTCGCCGCGCGTCGTCGCGATGATGCTCGGCGGCGGCGACTTCGCGCTGAACTGCGAAAGCGGCACCGGCGCCGACGTGCTGCGCGTACCGAAGCAGTTGCTGATCATCGCCGCGCGAGCGGCCGGCATCCTGCCGCTCGGCCTGATCGACGGTCTCGACGAACTGCGCGACCTCGATGCGTTCGAGCGCATCGCCTGCGCGTCCGCGGCACTCGGCTATGCGGGCGCCACCTGCATCCATCCGCTGCAGGTCGATGCGCTGAACCGCGCGTTCCGCCCCGACGACGATGCAGTGCGCAACGCGCGCGCCGTGCTCGCCGCCTACGACGACGCGCGTGCCAACGGCCGCGGCGCATTGCGCATCGACGGCCGGATGGTCGACGCCGCCGGCGTCGCACAGGCGGCCCGCGTGCTCGCGCGCGATGCCGCCGTACGGGCACGCGCACGCTG